>DREN01000410.1 GCA_011051075.1 Deltaproteobacteria bacterium
CCACATGGGCAGGTACACCTTTTCCTTCCTCACCGGAACCACCCCCATCGCCCCCTCCGCCATCCCCAGCAGGCTCACCCGTGAGACACCGAGGGAGATGACAGACGAGGATATCAGTGAGGTCAAGAAGGCCTATGCCCGGGCCGCCAGGCGTGCCAGGGAGGCCGGGTTCGACTTTGTGGAGGTCCTGGCATGCACCGGCTACCTTATCAGCCAGTTCCTCTCGCCTCTTACCAACAAACGGACCGACGCCTATGGCGGAAGCCTGGAGAACCGGATGCGTTTCGGGCTGGAGGTCATAGAGGTGGTGAGGGAGGCCATCGGCCCTGACCTGGCCCTTGGCATAAGGATAGCTGGAAACGATTTTATGGAAGGTGGGAACACCAACAGGGAGGCGGCGCTCTTTGCCGCAGAGGCCGAAAGGGCGGGGGTTGACGCCATAAATGTGACCGGCGGGTGGCACGAGACCAGGATACCACAGCTCACCTCCAACGTGCCCCCGGGAGGCTTTCTCTACCTGGCAAGGGGCATCAGGGAGAGGGTGGGTGTGCCGGTGTTCGCTTCAAACCGGCTTGGTGATCCTCATGTTGCTGAGAGGGCCCTCAGATCCGGCGCCTGTGACATGATTTGCTGGGGAAGGCCCCTGATAGCAGACCCCGGACTTCCCAATAAGGTGAAGGAGGGGAGTCTGGAGCGGATCATCCCATGTATTGCCTGCAATCAGGGGTGCTTTGATTCCATATTCCAGGGAACACCCGTCACCTGTATCCTGAACCCCCGGGCCGGAAATGAGGAGTTTTTCAGGGTGGAAAAGGCCCGGACACCAAGGCGGATCTTTGTTGCAGGAGGGGGCCCGGCAGGGATGGAATTCGCCCTGATTGCGGCGGAGAGGGGCCATGAGATAACCCTGTTTGAAAGCCAGGATCGACTTGGAGGACAGGTAAACTTGGCAAAGGCGCCCCCTGGCAAGGGGGAGTTCGGAAGACTGATCCAGAGCATGGAGGCCAGGATGAGGCACTGGGGCGTTAAGGTGAAGCTGAACACCCACCTCACCCCTGAAATGGTGCGGGAGGAAGGCCCTGACCTGCTGGTGGTGGCCTCCGGGGCCAGGCCCGTAAGCATTGAGGTCCCCGGAGTCCATAAGCCCCACGTGATCCAGGCCTGGGATCTGCTCTCAGACAAGATCTCCGATATGGGTGACGATATCGTGGTGGTGGGAGGGAACGCCACCGGGTGTGAAACCGCCCTTTTTGTGGCGGAAATGGGGGCCCCCGACCCTGCCACCTTTACCTTTCTTATGTATCACGGGGCAGAAAACCGGGACTTTGCCACTGGGCTTCTCCACGATTCCGGCCGGAGGATAACCGTTATCGATATGCTCCCCCGCCTGGCCGATAACGTGGGTCGAACGGCCCGCTGGTCCCTGATCCAGAGCCTGAGGCTCATGGGTGTCAGTCTCCGCCCAAATGCGGCCCTTAAGGAGATCAGGGATGATTCGATCCTGGTGGAGACCGAAAAGGGAGATGAGTCTATCCCCGCCGATACGGTGATCCTGGCCGTAGGGGTTTCTTCTGTTAATGACTTTGCCGGTGATGAAAATGAAATGGGCTGTCCTGTAATAACCCTCGGTGACGCAAGGGAGCCCGGAAAGATTACAGAGGCCGTGAGACAGGGGTTTGAAGAGGCCCTGAAGGTCTAAGCAGGGCGGCGCCGATAAGGTCAGAAAAAAAGTTCTTTATTTGCTTGATTTTTTTGAAAGCTATGTTAAGATAAATCTGTGTCCGGTTACTTTACCTATGCGGACAGGTTTAGTTCTTGAAGGGAAGATCCATTTGTAAAAGTGGCAACCCCAGCATAGGAACTACGAGAATTTTTTGAAAGGAGGGTGTCACCATGGCAAGTGGAACTGTAAAGTGGTTTAACAACAGTAAAGGTTACGGTTTTATTGAGCAGGAAGACGGTCCCGACGTGTTTGTTCACCATACAGGGATCAGCGGAACCGGTTTCAAGTCCCTTGAGGAAGGCGACCAGGTCACTTTTGACATAGAAGAAGGTCAAAAGGGCCCTGCCGCGGTAAATGTAACCGTGGTGTAGTCTTATACCATCAGCGAATAAAGGGGCGTTCATAAGGTGCCTTAAATTGAACGCCCCTTTTTTGTTTTTTCTGCCAGGCCCTTCCCCTCAATTGGAGGGCCGGAGCCTGGGTGGGAGAATGGACACCCTCCGTAATCCCTCCTTCAGGGATATGGCCTCCTCAGGGCAGAAGCGGGCGCAGATCCCGCATCCGAAGCAGTACTCCTCGTTCCGCTCTGCAATGCCCTCACCGTTTAGTTGAATGGCGTCAGTTGGACATCGCTCCACACATATGCCGCAGCCAGAACAACTGTCCTGGTCGATTATGGAGAGGTAGTAGGTGGAGTTGATTAGGGGGAAGGCGCCGTCCCGCCAGAGGTTCAGGGTGTCACAGCAGTCCTTGCAGCAGTTGCAGATACTGGTTTCAGGCCGCGACACCTTTGAGCCCGGATGAAAGGCCTTGTGAACAAGGCCTGCCTCTTCAGCTTCTTTCATTATGGTGCGGGCCTCTGCCTTAGTGACCATGCGGGAAAAACCCTGGGCCACCGTATGGCGAGCAGACTTCCCAAAGGTAAAACAGTTGACTACGGGAGCGTCAGTGGAGCACGGCTCGCCAAGGATCGCTCTCCTCTGCCGGCAGAAACAGTGCCCCACCGCGATATCATCAAATTTGTCTATTATCTCGTCCACGGACTGGCTTGGAAGTACAAAGTCCTCCGGGATCTCAACATCCTTTCCCAAGGTGATGATCCGGATTTTTTTCCCCTCATCCGTTGTCCTTGCAGGGACGGTCCGGTCCACGGGGGGGGCTGATTTGAGCATGGGCGCGAGGTTATCGTAGTTCTCCTGGACCTGGTCTCTCACCTCATCCAGGAGCCTCTGAAACAACAGGGCCAGTTCCCGCTCTTTGTTATCCCACTTAAGTTCAGTCATGAACCGGTACTCCATGAGTCCCACCAGCATAAGGGGGAGCAACCGGTAGACCATAACCCCGGCAGAGTTCGGCTGGTTGAATATGAGCCCCTTTTTTGCCAGGCTCATGGCCAGTCGGTCGATCTCCTCCGGAGAGAAAGGGCTCGATGCGCTCAGCTCATCCAGGGTCTGGGAGGGCTTCTGAGCGAAGGCGCAGATGAAATCCAGCTCCTGGGCGTCGTCCTCAACAACCTGTTTCACTATGGAGATAGTGGTCTCATTAACCGGAAAAGGGAACATCCCCTGCCTGCAGACAACCCCTGCGGCAGCTTTGTACTTTTCCTCCAGCGAAGCATCTGTCATAATTTTTTGACCTCCTTTTTAGAAAAATTCAGTTACCGGCTTAAGCAACCTGCTGATCGAACGTCTTTCAAAGCCTTCAATAGCCGTTGCCTACTGTTGACGAGAAAGGATAAAGAAGTCTCCATCTCTCGCAACCGTACCTTCCCTCATTAGCTTTCTCAGGTGCTTTTTCATGTGGCCTATTTCGCCTAACTGGAAAAAGCTTTTTGGTTCTCTTGGCCGACCATAGACTATACACGCCCCTACGATCTGTTCAAAGCTCCGGGGGCTTTTTAACAGGTCCCTGAGTTTTTCCTCCCTCTCAGCGATAACCCCCAGGTACTGATCCCATCTGGCGCCGGGGTTATCCTCAAATATGCCGCTTTCATGTGAGGTAAGCCATATCCTGGCAGGAACCTGCCTCAAACGCTCCACAGAATCCATGGTGTCCTGGATGCTGGAACGGAGATCACCGTACCACGGACCGAAGTGTGAAAGGTCGTAGTCGCCCATGAACAACACCCCGGGTTCCGGGAAAAAGAAGGAAAGGTGTCCGGGGGTATGGCCCGGGGTAGCCAGAACCTGGACCGTTCCGCTCTTGAGATGAATGGTCTGGCCTCCTATCAGAAAACGCTCGGGCCTGCGCGGTTTGAAATGGAACCTTTTTATCAGTACCGGGCGCCAGTACTCGCGGTCACGTCCCCTGACCATTCCGTATGAATCCATGAAGATCTCTATATCGGAAAGAGGAGGGGCGTCCTGTTCAGAAACCCGAAGAGGGATGTGGTCAAACAGGTCGAGATGCATGAAATGGTCTTCATGCCAGTGGGTAAGCCAGACCTCCCTGACACCTGGGTTATCCCGCAGTTGAATGAGCCGCTCCCTGTTCGAGCCAGGATCAATCAATATCTTGTCGTCTTGCAGGTATAGGGAGTGACAGTTGGGATATTTCCCCCCGTTTTCACCAGGAATGAAAAGCAGAGGCCCGAAACAGCTTTCTTTGGGTGTTTGCGTCATAGTCTATTCCCGCCCTGAAAGGAGCCTTGATGCCAGGGAGTGCCCGAGGCTGGCGGCCTTCCTGAAGTCTTTGAAAGCCTTTGATTTTAACCCCTTTGAGAGATAGGCAAGCCCCCTGTTGTAGTAGAGATCAGGGTCGTGGGCCTCAATGTTAAGGGCCTCGTTGTAGTCTCTTATGGCATGATCGTATCTGCCAAGCTGAAAATTGGCGTTTCCCCTGTTGCAATAGGCGTCGGCAGACTGTGAATCCAGGTCTATGGCCCTGTCAAAATCTTCAATGGCCAGGGCGTACTTCTTCATCCTTATACGAACCAGGCCCCGGTTGTAGTATGCGTCCTTATCACGGTAGTTTATGCTGATGGCCCTTGTAAAGTCCTTTTCCGCCTTTCTGTAGTCCCCGTTTTGTTCATAAAGGGAGCCGCGGTTATAGTAGAGATCTGCGTTTTCCCTGTCCTGCGCCACGAGTTCCTCTATCTCTCTTAGCTTCCTCTCAAACTCCCAGGACTCCATGGACTCTTTCACGGCCCGGGGGGCCAGGTCATGCAGGGGAGGCCTTGCGGTCCCGGATTTACCGGCCGCATCTTTTCCTGGACCGGAGGGGGTCCTCTGTGTAGGTTTCTTATGGGGAGGCTTCTTTGTCCCTGACCTTGGGGCAGGCCCATGGACGGGCCTCTTTTCCGGCATCACTATGGTCCCCGTTGTTTTCAGACCCTTTTCCTTTAGCTTGATCTGCGGAATAAGCCCGGTGATTTCGGGGACCTGGTCCCTATAGCGGTCCCATACAAAGTAGGCGGCGGATGCGAGCGCCAGGTAGAGCGCAAGGATAAAGATAAGCACAGGCAGAGACCTTGTCCTCACAGGCGGGAAGTGCTCCACGCCTTCGTCGTCTCCCACGGCCAGACCGTTGACCTGCCACCTGAAGAACATGCATATCAACCAGGGGGCAAGGATGATGAAAAAAAGAGGCGCAAAGAGATCCACTAAGGGGATGGAGAGTATGCGGGCCGCAACCGCTGGGGCCAGCCAGATGAGCGACGAGACAAGGAATATCTTCATCAGGCCCCAGAAGCCGGAGCCGAAAGATGTTTTTTCTCCACCGTATCTGGTGTGTACCTCCTTCCAGGCATAGTACCTGTATATGCCGTAGAAATAGTAAAGCCCAAAGGTCAGCATGGGCAGCAGGGTGAGGTGTAGCAGGTAAAAGAGGAAGAGCCTTCCCCCTGCTCCCACAAAGGTACTCGTCTTTCCATCCACCAGGGTGTTCCGGGTCTTCCACTGGGAGATCCTGCACACGGCCCAGGGGGAGTAGATGCCGAGGGTAACTATTATCAACAGTAGATTTGTCAGGCATATGACAAAGAAGCTGGAACCTGTTCCGGTAAAGGCGACCCTTTTTCCGTTTATGAGGGTGTGGGAGGCCTTGAGTTTGAAAAGCCTGACCCACGCCCATGGCGAGTAGATCCCCAGGGTGAGGGTGCTGAGCAGAAAGAGATGGATGATAAAGAGAGACAGGTAGTCTCTGCCCGATCCGCTGAACTCACAGTTTCCCTTTGGCATTACCTCCTCCTTTTCCCCTTGACTCTCAGGGACGAAGAAAAGCGGGATGAATCTCTGGAAGGGATCTTAAACCCCAGGGGAGATTTTTTCAATACCCAAAGGGAGTGGGACCTGGAAAGCATGAAATCCAGCGGTTGAATTTATTTTTCCCAGGTGATACCCTGACTTGGATCCAGGGTCTCGGGACCGGCGATGCCTTTTTGGCCCCACCAGTGAAGGAGAAGGAACCGGAGGTCCCTCTGCATGGGGTTTTCGGTTTTTCCTGAGAGATTTGAACATGAGCGTGCAGGCAGATGAGAACAGAAATTGCCCAGATTACACAGTTTCATAGGATTTCTTGCCCTGATTTTTCTTGCATGGATCTTCTCTGAGAACCGCAGAAAAATAAGCGTCAGGACCCTGCTCACAGGTATGGGGCTTCAGATGTTCCTGGCGCTGCTCCTGCTGAAATTTCCCGGTAACCAGCAGGTCTTCCTCTATCTGAACAGTGTAGTCAAGGCCATCGAGGAGTCCACAAGGGCCGGGACCGGGTTTGTATTCGGGTACTTAGGCGGAGGGACCCTTCCCTTTAAGGAAACGGTCCCGGGCTCCAGTTATATCCTCGCCTTTCGGGGCCTCCCCCTGGTCCTGGTCATAGGGGCCCTGTCCGCGCTTTTGTTTCACTGGGGGATAATCCCCAGGGTGGTCAAGGCCTTCTCATGGGTCCTCAGACGGATAATGGGCATAGGCGGGGTCGAGGGCCTGGGCGCGGCGGCCAACGTGTTTGTGGGTATGGTGGAGTCCCCCCTGATCGTAAGACCATACCTTGCGGAGATATCAAGGAGTGAACTCTTTACCATCATGGTCTGCGGCATGGCTACCATTGCAGGGACCGTCATGGTGCTGTACGCCTCGATACTCAGGGAGGTTATCCCCGGGGTCATGGGACACCTGTTAGTGGCGTCCATAATCAGCGCGCCGGCGGCCATAACCGTGGCCAAACTCATGATCCCCGAAACATCCCGCCTGTCAGGGAAGGACCCGGACATACCGGTAGAGGCCAAGAGCGCCATGGACGCCATCACCCGGGGTACGCTGATCGGGGTCAGACTCCTCATCAACATAGTGGCCATGCTGATCGTTTTTGTGGCCCTGCTCCACCTTCTCAACCTGATACTGGCCTTTCTGCCCGAGATTTTCGGTAAACCGGTTACCTTCCAGCGGCTGGTGGGGTATGTTATGGCCCCGGTCACCTATCTCATGGGGATCCCCTGGTCTGAGGCCCAAACCGCAGGCTCCCTCATGGGGACCAAGACCGTCCTGAACGAATTTCTGGCCTACCTCCATATGGCTGCCCTGCCTGCAGGCACCCTGAGCAAAAGGAGCGAGCTTATCATGATCTATGCCATGTGCGGCTTTGCCAACTTCGGATCCCTGGGGATCATGATCGGAGGCATGGGGGCCATGGCCAGGGAGAGGAGGGAGGAGATCGTGGGCCTGGGGCTCAGGTCCATCCTTGCCGGGACCATTGCCACGTGTATGACAGGGGCCCTGGTGGGGATAATTTATTGAGCCATGAAGGAAGAGAGGCATTTTGGTTTTGATTTTTTGAGGACCCTGTCGTATAAGAAGACAGGTGCTGTCAGGTCTTGAAACGTAGTCAAAGGTGCCGACGAAGTTCCGCGCCCCCCTGGTACCGAGCGAGATGGCAGCTCCATTCCCCTGGGCCTTCAGGGGATTTTTATTGGGCCGGTCCGGAGGGCGGGTACGGAGGCCGGCCTGGAACAGTTCACGAATCTTTAAGGAGTTTTGTAAGATGCAAGAGTTCAGAAGGATGAGTCGTCTGCCACCCTATGTCTTTGCCACGGTCAACAAGATCAAGATGGACGCGAGACACAGGGGAGAGGATATCGTTGATCTGGGCATGGGAAACCCCGACATTCCCACGCCAGGGCATATCGTCAGCAAGCTGGTGGAGGCCGCAGAAAAGGGGCATAACCACCGCTATTCCGCCTCCATGGGTATTACCAAACTGCGTCATGCCATCTGCGACTGGTACAGGAGGCGCTACCAGGTGGAGCTGGACCCGGACGAGGAGGCCATCGTCACCATCGGGGCCAAGGAGGGGCTTTCCCACCTTGTTCTTGCCACCATAAGTCCGGGGGACGTGGTGTTCGCCCCCAATCCCACCTATCCCATACACCCCTACTCCGTTATTATTGCGGGGGGGGACTTGAGGAGTATACCCATCGGCCCGGGCAGGGATTTCTTTGAAGATCTGCTAATTGCCGTGAAGCAGACATGGCCCAACCCCAAGATGCTTATCATCTCCTATCCCCACAACCCCACAACCTCGGTGGTGGACAGGGAGTTCTTTGAAAAGCTCGTTGATTTCTGCAGGGAACATGAGATGGTGGTCATACATGACTTCGCCTATGCCGATCTGGTGTTTGACGGGTATGAGCCTCCCAGTTTCCTTCAGATACCCGGGGCAAAGGATATAGGTGTGGAGTTCTTCAGCCTTTCAAAGAGCTACTCCATGCCGGGGTGGAGGATAGGGTTCTGCGTGGGTAACCCCACCCTGGTGGGCGCGCTCAGGAGGATAAAGAGCTATCTGGACTACGGAGTGTTCCAGCCCATCCAGATAGCGGCCATAATCGCCCTTAACGGTCCCTACGACTGCGTCAGGGAGATAGTAGATACCTACAGGGAGCGCCGTGACGTGCTCATAGACGGGCTGGACCGTGTGGGGTGGCACATAGAAAAACCAAAGGGGACCATGTTCGTATGGGGGAAGATCCCGGAAAAATATATAAAGATGGGGTCTGTGGAATTTTCCTCCATGCTTATCAAAGAGGCCAAGGTAGCGGTATCTCCGGGCATCGGATTCGGGGAGTATGGAGATGATTACGTCCGTTTTGCCCTGGTGGAGAACCCCCATCGTATCAGGCAGGCCATAAGGGGGATCAGGCAGGTGCTGTAGCTTGGTTTCGCTGCAAAAGGCCGGTGGTTTTAAGCGAGGGAGGAATGCTGAAGATTAACGTGGGGATTATAGGTTTCGGGACCGTTGGGGCGGGAACCTTTGAGGTGCTTACCACAAACCGGAAGCTCATCAGAGACCGGATAGGGGCCGAGGTGGTGGTTAAAAGAATAGCGGATCTCGACATTGAGTCTGACCGTGGTATCCCTGTAAGGCCGGCCCGGGAAATCCTGACCATGGACGCCATGGACCTGATCGATGACCCTGAGATCGATCTTGTAGTGGAGCTTGTGGGGGGACTGGACAGGGCCAGGGAGTTCATACTCAGGGCCATGGAAAAGGGGAAGCATGTAGTCACTGCAAATAAGGCCCTGTTGGCGGAACATGGGGCCCTTCTTTACCGGTCCGCCCGGGAGCATGGGGTTGGCCTGGCCTTTGAGGCCAGTGTGGGAGGGGGGATACCGATTATCGGGGCCTTGAAAAACGGTCTTTCCGGCAATCGCATCCAGACCTGTGTGGGTATCCTGAACGGGACCTCCAACTACATCCTGACAAAAATGACCCAGGAGGGCCTCCCCTTTGACAGGGCCGTGGATCAGGCTGTACACCTGGGCTTTGCCGAGGATCCCCCCACACTGGACGTGGATGGGACAGACGCGGCCCACAAACTGGCAATCATCATATCCATTGCCTTTGGGAGCCCGGTTTCCTTCAACCGTATATACCGTGAGGGGATCGTGGCCGTGACCCCTGACGATATCAGGTATGCGGATGAGTTCGGGTACAGGGTAAAGCTCCTGGCCATAGCCAAGGACCTTGGAGACAAAATAGAGGCCCGTGTACACTCCGCCATGATTTCCAGGGATCATATCCTGGCAAACGTCAACGAGGCCTTTAACGCCATCTACATTGAAGGGGATTTTGTGGGCCCCAACCTCTACTACGGCCTGGGAGCGGGGAGAAGGCCCACCGGCAGCGCGGTGGTTTCAGACATTATCGGGCTGGCAAGGGAGATAAAGGCCGGTGCAAGGGAACTTACCCCCCCCCTGGGCCACGCCCTCCCCAGGGAGGAGGGGATCGAGATACAGGCCATTGAAGACCTGATAACACCCTACTACTTCAGGTTTTCGGCCGTGGACACGCCCGGGGTCCTTTCAAGGATAGCCGGGATACTGTCTGAGCACCGGATCAGCATATCCTCCGTGATCCAGAAGGGGAGGAAGTCAGAGGGCCCGGTGTCCATCGTGATGCTGACCCACGAGGCCCGGGAAAGCGCTGCGCAAAAGGCGATCTCCGCCATTGATAAACTGGACGTGGTGACCGATAAGACAGTGGTCATAAGGGTAGAGGGGAATTCCCTGTAGCAGGAATATGAGAAACAGTACCGGAACAAAGTATATCCTCCTGGTGGGAGACGGCATGGCAGACTACCCCCTGGCCGAATTAGGGGGCAGGACCCCTCTTGAGGCGGCCCGTACACCCAATATGGACCTCATCGCCGGCTGCCGGATAGGTCTCGCCAATACCATTCCCAGGGGTATGGAACCGGGGAGCGATGTGGCCAACCTTTCACTCCTTGGTTACGACCCATCTGCTTATCGTACGGGAAGGGCCCCCTTTGAGGCGGCAAGCATGGGAGTCAGGCTCGGGGCCGATGGAGTTGCCTTCCGCATGAACCTGGTGACCCTGGCCCACCGGTCTGAGAAGGAGATCGTGATGATGAGCCACAGCTCGGGAGATATCACGACCCGGGAGGCTAGGGCCATTGTGGAAGACCTGAAAAAGGCTCTCTCTCTTCCGGGTATAGAGATCCATGCAGGCGTTGCCTACCGGCACCTTCTGGTGTGGGAAGGGGGTCCTGAAGACTCCAAAACCATCCCTCCCCACGATGTCCTGGACCAGAACATGATCTCCTATCTGGGCCATGGGGACCATGACCCGGTGGTGCGGATCATTCGCCTCTCCTGGGGGTACCTGAAAGACCATCCAGTGAATCTTAAACGGAGGGAAAGGGGCCTCATGGAGGCAACCTCGGTCTGGCTGTGGGGGCAGGGAAAGGCCCTGAACCTGCCCCCCTTCCGGGAGAGGTTCGGTCTTCAGGGGGGGGTTATCTCGGCTGTGGATCTACTTAAGGGGATGGGTGTCTACGCGGGGCTCCGGCCCGTTCATGTGCAAGGTGCCACCGGATATCTGGATACCAACTACAGGGGGAAGGCCCAAGAGGCCCTCAATGCCCTTGAAGACCTTGACTTCATGTTCGTTCATGTGGAGGCCCCTGACGAGGCGAGCCACAACGGCAGCGTGGAAGAGAAGATCCAGGCCATTGAGGACTTCGATGAGAAGGTGGTGGGTACGGTCCTTGAGGGTCTTAAACGATTCCACGACTACCGGATAATGGTGGCCAGCGATCATTTCACCCCCATCTCCATAAAGACCCACGCCAGTGATCCCACCCCGTTCGCCTGGGCCCAAGGGAAAGACCTTGCATCAGGAAACAGGGAGACAGGTTTTACAGAGAATTTCGCCAAGAGATCGGGGTATTTTTTCAACAGGGGACATGACCTCATGGCAGCCTTTCTTGGCCGTTCATGAATGCTCCTGAACCTCTTGACAACTATCTGTTTTTGAAATAGTTTCGCCAAAAAAATCAAAAAAGGAGAGACAAAGATGAAAATACTGTTTTTCGGTCCCAATGGAAGTGGTAAAGGAACTCAGGGTGCCATAGTCAAGGAGAAGTACGGTATCCCCCACATTGAAACGGGCGTGATTTTCAGGGATAATATCTCCCGCGGAACCGAGCTGGGCAAGGAGGCAAAGGGCTATATAGACAGGGGTGAGCTGGTCCCCGACAGCATAACCATCCCCATGATCCTTGACCGCCTCAAGCAAGATGACTGCAAGAACGGCTGGCTTTTGGACGGTTTCCCCAGGAACCTGACCCAGGCAAAGGAGCTGGACAAGGCCCTTAAAAATGAGGGGATTACCCTCGATATCGTCATAGATATGGTCCTGGACAGGGAGATCGCAAAGGGCCGCATCATGGGGAGGCGGCTGTGCGTCAACGACAACAACCATCCCAACAACGTGAACATAGATGCCATCAAGCCTGACGGCGACAGGTGCAGGATATGCGGCGGAGACCTTAAGACACGTTCCGACGATCAGGACGAGGCCGCCATTGACCAGCGTCACAGTATCTACTACGACACGGAGACCGGCACCATGGCAGGTCTTATCTACTTCAAGGAACTCTCGGCAAAGAATAACGGCGTGCCCAGGATAATTGAACTGGATGGAAGGCCCGGGGTAAAAGAGGTCTCAGCGGAACTCCTGGCCAAGCTCGGGGATTAACCCCGCCAAAAAGGGGGTCGTTTCTCTCATCTGAGGGAACCCCGGGTTATCTCTTCAAAAGAGGCGTGTGCGTAACCGTCCCTGGGGGGCGGTTACGCGGCTCGCCAGTCACAGGAGCCTTACCATCACCCGCCTTCCGATAAGCTCGGGCAGCGGTAAAACCATGAGGCCCCTTTCTCTCAAACCGGAGAGTATCAGTTCTATCTGGTTCAGCCAGTAGGGAACAAGGGTGTGGTCTGCCGGCCTCACGTCGTGGAGGGCTATTATGGCGTCCACATGAACCCGCCTCAAGATACGTTCTGCCAGGTTCTTTATCCACCTGTTCCCCCCGTCAAAGGCCCGGCAACTGAAGTTCACATTGTACATGTTGGACCTGTTTAGTACCTTTCCCAGCCTGGGATTGGTTATACCCACCGGAGGTCTGAAGGCCAGGGGCCGGATCCCGAACCCCTCCAGGATACGCTGGGTCGATTCTATCTCCCTCATGAGGACCCTGGTCCCTTTCAGCATTATGAAGTTGTCATGGCTGTAGGAGTGGTTTCCCACCTCATGGCCCTGCCGCAGGATCTCCCTGACCAGCAGGGGATTTTCAGATGCCTTTTTGCCCGTAACAAAGAAGGTGGCACGGACCCCGTGTGTTGAAAGGAGGTCGAGCAGGGGAGGGGTGGTCACAGGATCAGGGCCGTCGTCAAAGGTGATGGCCACGGCTGGTTTTCCGGAGCTGCCCCTGCTGATAATGGGGAGGAAAAAGCCGAGGCGGGGCAGAAACGGGGCCATTGCGCAGATGGATACGAACGATAGAAGTGGAATCAGCGCGAGGCGCGCGTCAACAAGGGCCAGCAGGCCCGCGCCTGACAGGGAAAAGGCCCCTGTGAAATGGGCGGCGGATAGACGGGGCCTGGCCATGGTCAGGACACGGCCTCTGCAATGAACCATACGGATTCCTCGTTGGAGCCGGAGGGCGTGCAGGACTTGAGCCTGAAACCCGCCTCCTCGATCATCCCTGCCATCTTGTGCACGGGCCGATAAAAACACCTGGTGGACCTTATCTTCACTGAGACCGCCTGAATTCTCCAAAGGAGGGAGGGTCTTTTTTCAGGGGGAATAATCGATCTGATCATCAGATACCCCCCCGGTCTGAGGGTCCTGCCAAGCCTCTTCAGAACAAGATCCAGCTCAGTGTCCGTGATAAAATGGGTCATGTCCAGCATGAAGGCCCCGTCTGTCGGTCCCGGTGCCGGAGGCATATCCGGGGCCCGGCCCTCTATTACCACTCCTCTTTCGCCAACCGCCCTCGATGCCACCCTTACCCTTTCCCTGTCAGGTTCAACACCGTAGACCGTGGCCCCTGGAAACCGCTCCAAGAGCCAGCATGCGGGAACCCCGTAGCCGGTGCCTACATCGATAATCGTCTCCATGGCAGGCCGGGATTCAAGGAACCGGGGAAGCTCTTTGAACATGGGGTCGATCATGAGTTTGAAACGGGCAAAGACTCTGGGGTATGGTTCCAGGTTTCTGTAACGTCTCAGCACGCGGTCACGGATCTTCTCGGGCCTCGTCGTACCCTCCTCCCGAACCTTCAGGAGATATCTGAGAAGGGGGGGCAGAATAAGGAAGGCCCCCATAAGGGCGTAACCGATCCCTGCCAGTGAGGTCAGTCCCGCGCTTCTCAGCATGGAGTGCCGTGCAAAACAGAGTGCCCCGAAACCCACCATGGTGGAGGCCGATGCCATGAAGACCGCCATTCTGATAAGTGCAAAGGATGGATGGGAGTCATCCCCGTACCTCTGATAGGACCTTGTGAGGAAGATGGAGTAGTCCACGCCCATGCCTATGACCACGATAGAGAGCATCAACCCGGGTATGTCAATGGGATGGCCCATGAGATTCAGGGTCCCCAGGGTGCTTATGAGGGCGAATATGAGGGGCAGGATGGAGACGAGGGTCAGCCTCAGGTCAAGAAAGAAGAGAAAGAGAAGCAGCGCAACGCTTATGCCGACTATCAGCAGGATCTTTGAAAAGGTTGAAAAGAGGAGGTCTCCCATTCTCAGGGAAAAAAAGGATGGGTCAAATATCTTGCCCATGGATCTGTACCTTTGGTAGAAAGCTTCAGGGTCATAAGATCCGCCAGGTGTCAGGGAGAGGACCTGAACCCAGGCGGACCCGTCCCTTTTTTCGGTTATGCCCAGGAGCCCGTCGAATTTTCGAGGGATCTGGATAAGAGTCTGGTGAGACAGGTCTGATGAAAGGGTCCTGAAAAAGGGTCCAAAGGCCCCTTTGGCAAAACCGGTTTCGTGGGACGCCTGGGCAAGGGCGGTTTTCAGATCTGAAATCCTCTGGCGGTCCCAGAATTTTTTCCACGCCCCAAGGGCCTCCTTCCCCCGCTCTCTGCCTGGAAAGATCATGGATGGGACAAACCCCGAGGAGATCACACCGGATGCCACGTCCTGGTCCATGATTTCAAGGAGCCTGTCTCCCTCTCTCTGGAGGTCCTCCCTGCTTTTCCCCTCTGTCATCAGGTAGGTCTTCTGAAAGATATCATCGCCCCATACCCCACTGAGGAGTTCCTCTGCCTCGACCGTCTCCTCGCTCACGCTGTTCATGGCGCTCAGTTGAACGTTGAAGCCCGGATTTGCGAAAAAGATCATGCCAAGACCGAATATGAGCGCGGCAAAGGCCCCCCTTTTGCCCCACGATGAGAGGGCGGCCACAATATTTCTAAGGGGCAGGGCCTTTGGCGGGGCCGGGGGCATTGATGGGAAAATAAGGGGAAAAACCGTGTGAACATATATGAAAGAGAAGGCGATGCCCAGGGCCGTGAACAGACCTATCTGTTCAAACACGGGAAAATCGCAGAAACAGAGGGTCCCGAAGGCCCCCATGGTGGTAAGGGCGGCCAGGAGGCCCACGGCCCATATCTCTCTCGAAGCCTCCCTGCCCGAGGTGGTGGTGGGCCGGTCCAGAAACAGGAGAAAGGCTATGGCGTGATCCACGGTTATGGATATGACGGCCCCGCCGAAACCCAGCGTCATGATGGAGATGGATCTGTGGATAAGGGAAAAGAAAAAAAAGGCCGCCACTGTCCCTGCCAGGGCAGGCAAAAAGGCGAAGAGCCCCAAGAGGGGTCTGGGAAAGGCGAATATGAGTAGAAGGGCTATCCCTGCCATTGCCAGGAGTATGGCCCTCTGGACGTCCCCTCTTATGAGAGCTTCGTTGTCCAGGGCCGCCCGATAGGCCCCCATAGGTGTAATGGTAACCCTGTCCCCGTTTTCAGCAGATCTCTTTTGGAGTTCGTCTGACACCTCCCTGATCAGGCCACTGATCTTCCGAGCAAAGGCCGTGTCTGTGCCTGAAGCAAGGGGGGTGGCGGTCAGCATGAGGTGCTTGCGGTCAGGGGATATGATCCTGCCCCGAAGGATCTCCACCCCTTTTACAGGGGCGAGATGGGAGAGCCGGGCAAGGACAATATCCTTCAACCCCAGGGGGTCTCTGGATATGAACCGGGACTGGCCGATCCCCTGAAGGCCCATCAGTTCAGACCGGAGAAACTCCACTCTCTTTATGATCCTCTCCTTTTTCAACAGGGGACGTACCTTTTGGTTGAGGTCCTTGTCCGTGAACATGAGGGGCAGGTTGTCCAGGATATGGGAGATGAGGTCAGGGATGAGGTCCTGAACCTCCCCTGTCCCCACCTTCCTGAAGAGCCCGCTTTTTTTCAACCTTTCCTCAACCACTGCCGCGTAATGAACAAGGCGGTCGGGGTCATCCCTGTCAAGGCCCATATCTATTATCAGGCGGTCATGGATCGGGTGATTCTCAAAGATATATCCGGCGTCCGAGATTACCGGGTCGTTTTGGGGAAGATATCCGGTGATATCCGTATCTATCTCAACCATATGGAGCGAGACCCAGAAGACGACCCCCATGGCCAGAATGGAGAGGATGAGTGCGTAGATGTTGATTCGGATGGTCTTCATTTGGCCTTTCAGAGGGTCAGGATGATGATCAAGAGCAGCACAAGGAGTATATGGGCCCCTATGACGAGGGTCTTGTTGCAGTGATAAAACTCGTTCATCTTCTGCACCCTCCGGAATCCCCCGCACAACCTCCTGAATCTGTCCAAGGGGAGAAACCTTTCATTATCAGACCGAGCATTGCTCTGAAAGGCAAAGGAGGGGTAAAGTGCGTACATATCCCGGTCCTTCATGTCGCGCAGCATGTCATCAAAGGGTACTCCATTCCAGGGTATTTCCACCAGTGTCTTTGCGAATTCCCGTGTAATCACATAGGCATGACATGAACACATAAACCTTACCCTGAGCACCGAACTGTTGTCCGTTCTTGAGGAACCCTTTACCATGCATCCTAAGAACAGTACCTTCCAGTCGGTGTTGGTCTTGAGAAAATCCACGCCTCTTTGCAGGGTCTCGGGGTTGAACCGGTCAAAGAGAATATCATCTTCAAATATGAGGATGTTCCGGGCCAGGGCTTGAAGCCCCTTTTTCAGGCACAGGATGTGTGATTCATAGATCCCCTGCTCAGGGTCAACCTGGTGTTTTTCCACGATCACGAATTCAACCCTGTGGTCCAGACCCACGGCCCTGAACTGGGCCTCTGCAGCCTCCCTTCTGTCAGGCCGTTCCTGCAAGGAGATGCAGTAGATCTTGGCAAAATAGTCCCAGCATGTGGCAGAATCGTTCGGCATCTTTATGTCTGGTAAGGATAAAACCGATCCTTATGCCCAAAATGCTTGATCGTATGGGGTCAGTGGCGTAATATTCTGCTGATCGGGTACAGGTTCGACCGAGTCCTTGGACCGTGTGGCCCGAGATCGCCCGTGCTTTACATTTACACCTAAGACCTGCATTCAGTTTTTTGAAAGCGAGATATAAAATTCATTATTTCAACATGCTGGCAGGAAAAGCAGTGCCGGCAATACAACAAAGAAATGATGCCTGAAAACATAGCAAC
>DREN01000131.1 GCA_011051075.1 Deltaproteobacteria bacterium
CTCAGAAAGTATGCCAGAAAACATAATAATATTCATGGGAGAGTCAAGAGGGTAGCCTGATTTTTTTCAAGGATACCAACCCGAGCAAGTTAGAGGCCCACCCAGCATGAAAACAGCCCCCCCTGTTCAGGCCACCCGCTTCCCCCAATCAGGCCCGGAGCTTCCTCGGGAGCCTTCTAATTTTTTCAGGTTTTCTTTTGCAAACTCGATCGTATCATCAAGCTCAAGGGCCAACCTGTAATGGCGAACAGCCTCCTTTATGTTGCCCATCTCCCTGTAATTGGAGGCGATATTCGCATAGTCGATAGCTGAGCCCGGATCAATTGCGAGCACCTTCCTGAACGATTCAATGGCCCTCTCATATTCCCTCAATTTGAAATAACAGAAGCCCATCAGGTTATGGATGTCCGTCCTTTCCCTGTCGTGCTCCTCACCCTTTCTGAGGACACGAAGGGCATCGGCGTATCTTCCCTGCTCTTTGAGGCAGACCCCCATATAGGAGTAGATGGCTGGGATATCTTCCTCTTTGGGTCCAAGGTTCAGGGCCTCTTCCAGGTGGTAGATGGCCTTTGAATGCTGGTTTAGTGACAGGTGAGACAGACCCATGAAAAACTTTACATAATATTTACCTGGCAGCAACCGATCCATCTTTTCCAGTTCAGCCAGTGCCCATCTGGGGTCCCCCCTCTCTGCCATGAGCTTGGCGCAGAACATCCCCACACTGGTGCCCACGGCCCTTTCCCTGAAATGGGCACCTGGTATGATTGTGTAAAAGGCGGGTATCTTCAGCCTGGGATGCGTCACATCGATAACCATGACCTCCATATCTTTTCGTGCCAGGGCGCTTATGCAGTTCTCCACCTCCACCCTGATGTTATGGTTGGAGAGGTCAGGGAGAGTGGAGATATCCACCTCTTTTTCACGATGAATGACGAAATCAGCCTCTGACAGGTCCTGGAACTTGGGAAGCCCGCTGGCCACATAGTTGGAGCTTGAGTTGAAATCGCCCGCCAGTTGCGCAACCTCGGTCAGGGCGCGGCTCAGGGCCTTTTGCGGGTCGGGCGTGGTGCCTGCGGTCCATACTATCTCGCTCTTTTCAGGAAAGGTGACCGGATCATAGGCAAGGACCCCCACCGAGGGTATTCCCATGTCAAGGGAGAAGTCTGACGCAAAGAGTCTTATGCCGGCCTTCCGGTATTTTCCAAGCATTTCCTTCAGAAGCGGATCTGAAAGAGTACTTAGGTCAATGCCCGGGGTCCTGAGTCTTTCCCTGCTCACAATGGAAGATACATGTCTTTCCACCACCTCGCAGACCCCTTGGCTGATGGCCTCTTCCACACAGTTCCCGGCCGAGGGACCGTTAAACTCATTTATGGCGAAAAACCAGTCAAAGGGGATCAGGACCTCCTCTCCCCTTGTCATATTAAACCCAGCGGTCCATTTGAGGGGGATACGTGAAAAGACCTCCCTGGACCGGTCTAAGTCAGGGGTGTCATCGTGTACCGACCTGGCTATGGATTCAAAGGGGATGGCCCCCTCCTTCAGGTTCCGGTACTCTTCGACTATGAAATTTCCAGGGTCTTTTGAAAAGCTGAAGAAACTGAACCGCTCGGCCAGCTCCATGACCGCACTGGCCTCCGATTGAGCCGGAGTGCCCCCCTTCCCCATCTGTTTCCTGGTCCCGATCATCTCTTCCGCATCACGACCGCACACGCTGAAATAGATGGGAATATCCAGTCTCCCGTTGTCTATCCGGACGGTCTCTTCAAGGATATCCATGTCCACATCCCTGAGCCTCTCCCTGAAGCGCCTGACCGTTTCTTCCGGTGATAAGACCTTATCCTGATCAAGGGTGTACCCCTTGAACGCATCTTTCAAGACAATCCTGTAGCTCAAAGTAATTTTCTCCCCTGCCGGTTCTCCATCATGTCAATACGGACTGGACCGGCCTTGTGGAAAGCTGGCAGACTGAAGGAGAAGCGAAATTTCCCTGAAACCTCTATTTCATGAGCCCTGCTTCCCTGTAATACCTCATGGCTCCTGGATGGATGGGGGCTGAAAGCCCCTGGAGCATGCCTTTCTTCGTGAGAACCTCGTAGGCGGGATGGAGCCTCTTGAAGCGGTCGAAATTCTCAAAGACCTCTTTTGTGATGGCGTAGAGCACATCGTCCGGGACCTTTGCCGACGTTACAAAGGTGGCCTTTACGCCGAAGGTGGGTACGTCCTGGGTGTTTACGGCCCCGGGGTAGAACTTTATGGGGATGGTGGCGGGGGCATAGTAGGGGTATTTGGCAAGGAGCGCATCAATAGTGGTAAGGGGCACTATGCGCACCTTTCTCCTCCCTGCCGTGGCCTCCTTGATGGCGCCGCTTGGATGACCCACGGTGTAGAAAAAGGCGTCTATCCGTCCATCCTGCAGGAGACCCGGGGCCTCAGCCGCCTTCACCTGCTCCGCAATAATGTCCTTCCTGTAGTCAATCCCGGCTGCCTCAAGGGCGTCAATGGAGTTCTGCCTCTGACCGGAGCCCGGGTTTCCGATATTGACCCTTTTTCCCCTGAGATCTTCTATGGTTTTAATCCCCGCGTCCTCAGCAGCCACCAGGGTTACTGATTCAGGGTGGATGCTGAACACGGCCCGAAGCTCCTTTTGCGGACCCTTCTCCTTCCATTCGGCAAGGCCCTTCCAGGCCTGGTACTGGCGGTCAGACTGGACGATGCCGAATTCAAGGTCCCCGGACATGACCGCGTTCACGTTAAAGACAGACCCGCCCGTAGATTCAACGGTACAGCGGATCCCGTACTCTTTCCGTTTCTTGTTAATGATTTTTGAAATAGCCCCTCCGGTGGGATAGTACACCCCGGTAATCCCGCCCGTTCCAATGGTCACGTACCTGGTCTTTGCCTGAACCGCTGTGGGCTCCATGCCCGCGGCCAGCAAAACTCCAAGACAGACGGCCAATACCGATAGAATCGTGCGTCTCATGATCTTCTCCTTTCCTTAACCTGGATCATCTCACAGCCCGTAACCTTTCGCAGCCTGCCCCTTTGGGCTAATGCAGGGGCCGGTTTTTTCGTCCGCACAGTACCGGAAAAAATAGTCCATTTCTCCCCTTGGGTCAAGATCTCTCTTGGCCGGAAGCGGTTTCAGGGGCTCCTGCCCGGACCGAAAACTCTCCATATCATCCAAAATACAGGCCTTAAACCACATTTACGTCGACTTTGACATTTCCCTGCGGGGCCGATTTTGCTCCTTGATTCCCACATCCCTTTTCACTATACTACGAGGATTTCAGCCTGATAGGGGGAGATCTTGTTCATAACCTTTGAAGGAATAGAGGGGTGCGGGAAGTCAACCCAGGCCAGACTGCTGGTTCACAGGCTTGAACGGGAAGGGATCCCGTGCATCCTGACCATGGAGCCGGGCGGGACCCCCGTTGGGCAGGAGATACGGCGTATTCTCCTTGACTCCAGGAACCAGGGACTCTCCCCCTTATGCGAACTCCTCCTCTACGAGGCGGACAGGGCCCTGCACATGGAAACGGTGATCCTTCCCGCCCTTGCCGGGGGTAAATGGGTGGTGTGTGACCGTTTCTTCGATGCCACCACCGCCTACCAGGGTTATGCCAGGGGCCAGGAGAGGCCCTTTATCAGATCGCTCAATGAAAAGGCCTCCCACGGGATTCGTCCGGATCTCACGTTTCTCATTGACTGCCCGGTTGAGGTGGGGCTGAGGCGGGCCCTGAAACGGAACAGTCTCATGGAACAGGTGGGCCAAGACAGGTTTGAAAGGGAGGAGATGGCCTTCCACACTGCCGTCCGGAAAGGGTACCTCTCACTGGCAGAGGAAGAACAAGAGCGTTTCGCGGTGCTGGACGGAACCCTTGGGGAGGATGAACTTGCAGAGAGGATATTTTCGTCCGTTCGACCCTATTTGCAGACCCCGTTGAATAGTTGAGTGGTTAAATGGGTGAGTAGGAAAATATATTCTACTATTTCAGGATGTTATGGCTTTTCAAATGCTGACTGTCCAATTTTCAAGGCAATCATGGGTATGATCAATCATAACAACTACTTAACCACTTAACGATGTCTGTATTTGAAGGGGAGAGTGACAGAAACGAATCCAGCCCCAGGCGGGATGAGTAAAGGGAACCAAAGTGAGGCGGTCACTGGTGGGGCGGGGTAATTAAGGCGAGGACTTATGAGGTTCTCAGATATAATAGGCCAGGAGAGGGCCAAGGGGTTCTTGAAACGTGTCATGGGTGAAAGAAAGGTGCCACACGCCTATCTTTTCACGGGAATTCCAGGCATAGGCAAGACAAGCATGGCCACGGCCCTGACCATGGCCCTCAACTGCCATGAGCCGGGGGACCTGGACGGTTGCGGCAACTGCCCCTCCTGCCGCAGGCTTGTGGGGGGGAATTTTCCGGACTTTATACTCATAAGACCGGACGGCCAGAACATAAAGATCGAGCAGATCCGGGAGTTGAACCGGAGACTCGGTTTTGCACCGGTATCGGCCTCGTTCAGGGTATGCGTGCTTCAGCAGGCCGAGACAATGACCTCTGAAGCAGCCAACTCCTTCCTCAAGACCCTGGAGGAACCTCCTGCGGGCAACATTCTGATCCTCAGCGCCAGAGAGCCCCTTGATCTCCTGCCTACCATAGTCTCCCGATGCCAGAGGGTCCCTTTTCAGCCCCTGCCGACCCGGGCCATGGTTGATTGGCTTGTGAGCCAGAGGGGGCTGGACCGGCAGAAGGCCGAGGTGGCGGCAAGGGGGGCCGCCGGCAGCCTGGGAACGGCGCTGCGCATCTGTGATGAGAATTTTCTGGAGATGAGGAAGGAATGGCTCTCAGCCCTCCTGAAGCTACCCGCCATTTCCATTGGAGAGGCCGTAGAAATGGCCTTTCAGTGGACCAGGAAAAACAGGCAGATCAGGGGAGGAGATGCTGAGCCCGGAGGATCGGTCCTCATGGACATGCTTCATGTGTGGGGGTCATGGTACAGGGACCTCCTGTTGGTGAAGGTGGGAGGACCAGGGGACCTTATAATCAATGTGGATTTTTCAGACAGGATGGGCCCTGTCACAAAGTGTTTCAGAAGAGCCGCTCTGGTAGAGAGCCTCCTCGTTGTGAGCCAGGCAGTCAGGGACCTGCGCAGGATGCGCAATGCGGCCCTCGTATTGGAGCGTGCGGTCCTGCACCTTAAAAGACTTGCCCTGACCGGATAACGGGAAAGATGTAACATCTCGAAAATCCCTGTGCCCGAGTTCCGCCAAGGCGGGACCGAGGCGGAATGAAAGGCTTTTGGTTCTGGAGCTTATTGAGACACCTCTTTACTTGATAAAGGCAGCCTGAAATGAGCAAAATCGTCGGTGTTCAGTTCAGAAACCGCGGAAAGATATACGACTTTTCCTGTGGCCACTTTGTTCTCAAAAAAGGGGACAAGGTTATGGTTGTGACCGAGAACGGTCCGGCCATCGGGTGCGTATGCACTGAACCCAGGAACAGACCCGAGGATAACCCGAAACAGAAGCTAAAGAAGATATTCCGCCTTGCCAAGGCAGAAGAGATAGATAGTTATGAAAAGGGGTGCAACATGGAAAGGGAGGTATATGAGTACTGCCTCCTGAAGGTCAGGGAGCGGTCTCTGCCCATGCGCCTGGTGTCGGTGGAAAGACGGTTTGACGGGAGCAAGGTCATCATCTACTTCACCGCGGATGGAAGGGTGGACTTCAGGCAGTTGGTAAAGGACCTGGTGGGGAGATTCAGAACCAGGATCGAGATGAGACAGATAGGGGTTCGCCACCAGGCAAAGATGGTGGGGGGACTGGGGAGCTGTGGACGCCCCCTGTGCTGTTCGGGCTTCCTGAACAGCTTTGACCCTGTAACCATAAAAATGGCAAAAAAGCAGAATATCTCTCTCAATCCCAGCAAGATATCCGGCATGTGCGGCAGACTCATGTGTTGCCTCTCCTTCGAATACGAGCACTATGCCAAGATCAAGAAAAAGCTTCCCAAGATCGGTAAAAAGGTGATAACAAAAAGCGGGGAAGGAAAGGTTATACGCCAAAATATACTGAAAGAAACCCTGACAGTGGCCCTGGACTCAGGGGGTGAGGTTGAGGTGCAGGTGAACGAGTTCTCGCGTGGGGGCGGGTCATCAAGGGAAAAGGCCCGTTCAAAAAAACCCCCCCGTTCCCGGTTCAAGGGCAAAAGGTAGCTCATCTGAGGTTGGTCTGCCACCTTAATCAATGAGTCATGTAAAGAATGGCGTGGATATGGGGAGGCGCACCTCAATTTTTGTCCGGTTCAAACTTCAGGCACTTGCAATACGAAAGGAGTAACCATTAAGACCATTGGCTGAACAATACTACATAACAACTCCAATATACTATGTGAACGCGGAGCCTCATATAGGTCACGCCTACTCCACCATTGTGGCGGATACCCTGAACAGATTCTATACGATTTCCCCCACAGAGACCTTTTTCCTTACAGGGACGGATGAGCATGGGGACAAGATCGTTGAGGCGGCTCAGAAGTCCGGCCAGTCCCCAAAGGAGTACGTTGACCGGATCAGCGGCATGTTCAGGGACCTGTGGCCCAAACTGAACATCTCGTACCACCGCTTTATTCGAACTACGGATAAGCACCACCAGGAAACCGTCAGGTTGATCCTGAGCCGGGTCAAGGAAAAAGGGGATATCTACTTCAGCGAGTACGAGGGCCGCTACTGCGTTGGTTGTGAACGTTTCTATACGGACAGAGAACTGGTGGACGGCAAGTGCCCTGACCACCAGACCGAGCCCCAGGTGATCAGGGAGGCCAACTACTTCTTCCGCATGAGCAGGTACCAGCAGTGGCTTATCGATCATATCAACGATCATCCCGATTTCATAAGGCCTGAAAGGTACAGAAACGAGGTCCTATCTTTCCTTACCGAGCCCCTGGAGGACCTCTGCATCTCCAGGCCCAAATCCAGGCTTACCTGGGGGATTACCCTGCCGTTTGACGAGAATTTCGTTACCTATGTGTGGTTTGACGCGCTGATCAACTACGTGTCGGCCCTGGGATATCCTGATGGAGACCTGTTCAGGAAGTTCTGGCCCCACGCTCAGCACCTCGTTGCCAAGGATATCCTGAAGCCCCATGGCATATACTGGCCATGCATGCTTAAATCGGCCGGGATAGATCCTTATCAGCACCTGAACGTGCACGGGTACTGGAACATAAGTGATGGAAAGATGTCCAAGAGCCTGGGGAACGTTGTCAGGCCCCTGGATCTGGTGGACGTTTACGGCCTTGATCCCTTCAGGTATTTTCTCTTAAGAGAGATGGTATTCGGGCTCGATTCCGCCTTCAGTGAAGAGGCCCTGGTGTCAAGACTCAACTCCGACCTTGCCAACGATCTGGGGAATCTGGTGAGCAGGAGCCTTACCATGGTACATAGATTTTTCAAGGGAGAGCTGCCTGAACCAGGTGTGTCAGACGAGGCCGATGAAGAACTGAAAAAGAGCGCCCTCGAACTCATAGACCTCTATGAGAGGGAGATGAAGACCCTGGCCATTCACAAGGCCCTCATGGCAATATGGGAGGTCATCGGCAGGCTTAACAAGTATATCGATTCCATGGCCCCATGGGTCCTGGCAAAGTCTGACAGGGAAAGGCTTGGAACCGTAATATTTCACATCTTTGAGACCCTAAGGATCATAGGAGGCCTCCTGTGGCCCTTCATGCCCGGATCCGCTGAAAAGATTCAGGAACAGTTAGGTCTCTCAAAGACGGGGAAGGATCTCACCCTGCCCGAGCTCAGGAGGTGGGGAGGGGAAAGACCGGTACGGAACATCATTAGGGCCCCTGCCCTGTTCCCACGGGTAGAGAAAGACAAGAAGGAGAAGAGGGAAAAGAAGACGGACAGGGGGGATAAGGGGAAGGATGAACAGATCCCCGGGCCGCCCCTGATCTCCTTTGAGGATTTTCAGAAGCTGGACCTCAGGATAGGGACCATAAGGGAGGCCGGGGCCATACCCGGTTCAAGAAAGCTCATCAGGCTCAAGGTGGATATTGGCGAGGAGCGAACCGTTGTTGCCGGCCTGAAGGACCATTACAAGGAAGATGACCTGATCGGTACCCAGGTGGTACTTGTGGTCAACCTGGCGCCCGTCAAGTTGATGGGCGTTGAGTCCCGTGGCATGCTCCTGGCCGCGGGGGACAAGGCCGGGCTCCATCTGGTGGTCCCCGATACCCCGGCCCTGCCGGGGGCCCGGGTTAAGTAGAGGCCTCAGCCCATCTCGATCTCATGTCTGATAACCGCGCTATCGTAGGCGCCGATCACATCCTTTTCTCTCAGCGTGGCGATCAGCCTTTTACCACCTTCCCCACCCACCACCGGGACCTGGGAGATGCCCCGTTCGGTCATAAGGTGCATGGCGTGCTGGATATTGTCCTCCGGCCTTACGGTCGCCAGGTCTGTGGTGGCCACGTCCTTGGCAATGATGAGGTAGTGGGCCTCCTCTTCTCCCAAAAGGGGCCGTACGTCCCGGAATGAGATAATCCCGGTAAGTTCCATACCGTTTTTCACCACGTGCAGGTAGGCCACATCCTTTTTCTTAAAGGTGTTTATCAGGTCAATAAGGGCCATCCCCTCGGGCACGGTGACCACCTCCCTGTTCATGATCTGCTCCACCTTCAGGGCCTTGAGGATGTTCTGTTCCAGACCACCGGAAATATCAACACCCCTTCTCAGGAGTTTGATGGTATAGATGGAACCCTTCTTCAGGGTTATGGCCACCATTGTGCTCAGGATGCAGGTGATCATCATGGGGAGGATAATCTTGTAGTTCCCCGTCATCTCAAAGATGATCAGGATGGCCGTAATGGGAGCGTGGGTAGTGCCGGCCACCAGGGCGCCCATGCCCACAAGGGCGTAGGCGGCCGGCGGGCCGGTAATGCCGGGGAAAAGGATGTTTACCACCCATCCGAAGAAGCCACCGGCCATGGCCCCGATGAAGAGGGAGGGGGCAAAGATGCCGCCCGAGCCTCCCGTTCCAAGGGTAACGGAGGTGGCGCCTATCTTGACGAATATGAGGGTGAACAGGAGCGCCCCGGACATCTCGTTCAGCAGGGATTGGTTTATGGCCCCGTATCCGACCCCGAAAACCTGTGGCCATTTCAGGAGTATCAGGCCTAAAACAATGCCGCCCATGGCTGGTTTGATCCACTCAGGGATCTTCATTAGGTCGCACATATCCTCGGCCTTGTACAGCACTACTATGAAGAGTATTGCCACGAGACCGGCCAGGAGGCCCAGGAACGGGTATATGGCGAACTCCCAGAGGGAGGCAAGCTCATAGGATGGGATAACAAAGGCTGGAAAGTCCCCGAAGTAATGTCTTGAGATGGTGGTGGCCATTACCGAAGAGAGCACCACAGGCGAAAAGGCCGCCAGGCCGAAATCCCCTAAGAGCACCTCTAATGCAAAGAGTACCCCGGCGATGGGGGCGTTGAAGGTAGCGGCAATCCCCGCGGCAGCGCCGCAGCCCACCATGGTTCTCTGCTGGGGCCCCGGTGCTTTCAGAATCTGGGCTATGCTGGACCCGATGGAAGAGCCTATCTGGACAATGGGTCCTTCCCTGCCCACCGATCCCCCTGAGCCTATGCATACGGCCGAGGCAACGATCTTTACAAAGGCGACCCTCTTGCGGATACGGCCGGCCTTGAGAGAAACCGCCTCCATGACTTCAGGGACTCCATGCCCCCTGGCCTCCCTGGCCCCGAACCTCACGAGGAGCCCCACGATCAGGCCCCCCATTGCCGGCATGCATACGAGTTTCCAGGGGGGTACGGCGTTCACAAAGGTCAGGATCTCTTCTGTGTGTTGATAAAAGGCGTACTGGGAGCCCTGGATCACAAAACGGAAGAGTACTGCCCCGTATCCGCTGAGGATACCTATGGCAATGGCCATGAGGAGGTTGGATACGTGCCGGTCTAACTGGTACTCGTGCAACCCCTTGAGGATATTGATAGGCTTCATGAATGGTGCGGTGATTTTTCTGCCCCTGAGACCTTTCTTACCCTTAGCTGAACATCCTTATCCACCACCTTCTCAAACAGGATTTCACCCCGGTTGTGGGAAACCACCTTCCTGATCCTATCAAGCTTTTCCTTCTCCAGAATGAACTCGAAGGTAGCGCCTGGCGGCAGTATTCTCAGACATAGTCCTACGTCCAGGTAGGCCTTTCAACAGTCCCCGCGGTAATCGATGAGGTCAAAAGCCATTTTCTCTGTATCCATCTTTAGGGTTTCAGATAATGATTTTAGCAAGGCCAGAGGGAGGAATCGGAGTAAGTCGTACCCATAGTACGTCGTCGACGATTCCGACCGATAACGCAGTCCAAAATCTTTATCTGGAAGCCTATTCCCAATATCCGGTCTTCCCACTGTCACAGGGCCGTGAGTGAACCGGGGGGGAAAAATGTCTCCGGGCATGTAATCAGCCCTCATATATACCTGAACCAGAAATCCTCGACGGCCCTGAAATTGTCCCTGACGGCCTCCCTGCCCGCAACCATGTTGCCGTGGCCCGTGAGCAGATATTCCACCTCAAGCCCGGAGATACGCCTGATGCTCTCCTTGAGCCTCTCTCCGTCGCCGCCGGGAAGGTCGGTTCTTCCTATTCCCTGGTCAAAAACCACGTCTCCGGTGAAAAGCACTTTTCTCTCGGGCCAGTAGATGCACACGGAGCCCGGTGAGTGTCCCGGGGTATGGATAATCTCAAAATCGAGACCGCCCACGCGCAGATCTCCCTCCTGAAGCAGGAGGTCCGGCTCAAAATCGGAGATGCCCAGGGCCTCGCCGTAGTGGGGGGCAACGGTTCTGATGAACTCCATCTCAGCGGATGAGACGGCGATTTTTGCCCCTGTCCCCTGAAAAATCCGTACACCCTCCATATGATCGGGATGACCATGGGTTATGATCACCAGGTCCATATCCTGTGGCGACAGGGACAGGGCCGCGAGCTGATCCCGCACATGATCGAACAGGTGGTAGTGCCCCGGATCGATCAGGATATTTTTTTCTCCCTGAATCAGATAGGTGTTGCAGTTATTGGCGGTCATGCTGTTCCACGGAAAGAAGTGGAGTTCGTCTAATACCTTCATGTGGAGCCTCTTTCAGCGTTGGTGATATGGCCAAATATAGCCTTTAAAATAATGTTTTTGGGGTACACCTTTCCATTGCCATAAAGCGAAAACCGAAGTTCATTGAAACGGGATACTTGGTCCCGCCACGGGCGGGACTGGATACTGGTTTCTGGATACTAGTTTCTGGTTTCTGGCTTCTGGATATCTATAAGGAATCACTTTTTTTATCAAGCATCAAGCATCCGGGATCAATCAGATAACACCTCCGCGGACGATTTAGAGCCGCGGAATAGCTGCACCAAAATATTTTTCTAAAATAGTATAACGAGACCACCTGTCTGTTTTAAGCCTGGGCGGTATGATATGAGGCCGTTCATGCTATGTCAAGGGTTCAGACCGATGAGGCGGGGATTTAAAGGCCACCCACCGGTCAACACAGTGACCCCGTTCAGAAGGTCTGAAGCCCAACACACAGCCCTCACTTTCAGC
Source organism: Deltaproteobacteria bacterium (assembly GCA_011051075.1). Taxonomy (GTDB): domain Bacteria; phylum Desulfobacterota; class DSM-4660; order Desulfatiglandales; family Desulfatiglandaceae; genus Desulfacyla. Next base: position 11,633 of record DREN01000131.1, read on the forward strand.
TTGACAATTCAAGGTAAACGTGTAATTACACATATTACTATGGTTGAGGGATTCTGATATGGACCTGAGTGATAAGAAAACCAGAAGGGAGATAGGAAGCAGTTGCGCCTGCTTTAATCTGAGAAGAGCGGCCAGGCTCGTCACCCAGAGATTTGACCGGGTCTTTCGGGACGCCGATATCACGGCAAACCAGTTTTCCATCCTGATGGCCTCTTATAATCAGGGGGGTATCCTTCTCACCGGACTGGCCAGGACCTTGGGAATGGAGAGGACGACCCTGAGTCGCAATCTTTCTCTGCTGGAGCGTAGGAAAATGGTATCCATTGCAATGGGCGGCGACAGAAGAGAGCGAAGGATAGCCATAACCAAAAATGGAATAGCAGTGCTTGAAAGAACCCTGCCCCTATGGCAAAAGGCCCAGAATGATGTCCTGGGGCTGGTCGGTCAAAAGGAATGGAAAGCATTGCTCAGGGGGCTCCATAAGGTCGCCAGGGAGCTGTGATTTTTATTCTCATAAAGGCAATTACACTCATATGGACATGGGCATCCCCGATTTTCCAGGGCATGCGGTGCCCAAAAGGGATAATAGACCAACAGGGGGCATATGGCAGAACCCAAAACAGGGAGAATGGATCATGGAGGAGGTTTACAAGGCGCTGAGGGAACATCTGGACAGTCTGCCGGGCGGATTTCCACCCACGGATAGCGGCGTTGAGCTCCGCATACTTAAACGCCTGTTCAGTCCGGAGCAGGCAGAGCTTGCCAGACATCTCATAACGAGGCCGGAGCCAGCCGCTCGTATAGCGGAGCGGGCGGCCATGAGGGAGGAGGATATAGCACCCCTTCTGGAGGAAATGGCAAGAAAGGGGCTGATCTTCAGTATTGAAAACGGGGAGAGGCCACCGGCCTATATGGCGGCGCAGTTCGTGGTGGGGATCTGGGAGTATCATGTGAACGACCTGGATGAGGACTTCGTCAAGGACATGGATGAATACATGCCGGTCCTTGCCAGGGAGGCCTTCGATCCTGTTCCGCCGCTCCGCACCATCCCGGTGGGAAGAAGCATAGACTCGGAGATAGAGATCCTCCCCCACGAAATGGCAGAAGATCTGGTCAGGCAACAGAATAAATTCCTGGTCGCACCCTGTATCTGTCGGCGGGAGCATCAGATCAAAGGCGACGGTTGTGACAAACTCATGGAGGCGTGTCTTGTTTTCGGCTGGGGCGCAGACTATTACGAGCGCAACGGGCTGGGACGGATCATAACGTTGGAGGAAACCCTGGAGATTCTCAGAAAAGCGGACCAGGAAGGACTGGTGCTTCAGCCGGGTAATACCAGGGAAATCGTCAATATATGCTGTTGCTGCGGAGACTGCTGTCAGATTCTTATAAACCTCAAGAGGCATCCGGCCCCCGCCGCCATGGCCTCAGCCTCGTTCGTCGCCAGGATAGACCCGGAGATCTGTATCGCCTGTGAGACCTGCCTGGATCGCTGCCAGATGGAGGCGCTGCACATGGAGGATGAGCACGCCGTCCTGAACAAGGATCGGTGCATCGGCTGCGGTCTCTGTGTTTCCACCTGCCCCAGCGGCGCCCTGACCCTGGAGCGGAAACCCCAGGAGGAACAACCGGAAATCCCCAGGAACCAGATGGAGGCCTTCACCCTGCGCCTCAAGGCCCGGGAGCAGGTGAAGGCCGGGCTGAAGGACAAACTGGCACGCCACGGGAAAATATAGTCTGGTCGAGGGGTGGGAACATGTGACCATGACGGCAACGACCTATCTGCGAACCAGGCCGGACACGGCTGTCTCGATGGCCGGGTCAAACGCCCGATCAAAACCCTGTTGGAAGGAGGTCAAGACATGTCAAGAATTACTGATCTTTTAGGTTCCAGACACCCGATCATTCAGGGCGCTATGGGTGTGATATCCAATCCTGAGATGGTGGCGGCGGTTTCCGAGGCAGGCGGTTTTGGTCTCCTGGCCACTGCCTTTGCCGCTGATCCGGGGCTTGTGCGGGACCAGGCCCAGGCAACTAAAGAACTAACAGACAAACCCTTCGGCGCGAACCTATTTGTCATGAATCCGCTTGCAGCCAGGTTCGCCCGGGTCTTTGCCGAGGAAGGCGTGAAATGCGTCACTGTCTCGGGGGGGTCCCCCAGGGAGCTCATCCCCATGCTTCATGAGGCGGGGATCAGGGTCATTGTGGTGACCCCCAACGCGGACTCTGCCAGGAGCGCCGAGGCTGCCGGGGCCGATGCGATTGTAGCGGAAGGTGCTGAATCGGGAGGAGTCCAGGGGCTGAAGGGATCTTCCACCATGGTACTGGTCCCTGCTGTGGTGGATGCGGTGAATCTCCCGGTTATTGCGGCGGGCGGCATCGGTGACTCCCGGGGGTACAGGGCCGCCCTTGCCCTGGGCGCCGAAGGAGTGCAGGTGGGCACGCGCTTCATCGCCACCAGGGAGTGCATTGCCCACGACAATTACAAATCCGCAATTGTGGAGACCAAAGAGACCGGCACCGGGCTGGTGGATATGGGCCGATTCAGGATAAGGGCCCTTCGTACGGGCCTTGCTGAAAAGATGCTGAGGGGAGAGGAGCCTGCTGATCAGGCCTTCAGGGGGGAGGCCATTGAGGCCTCCTGGCTGGGAGGAGACCTGAATGCCGGAGTCCTTCCAGCAGGAGAAATTACAGGGCTTGTGTCTGATATCCCTTCGGTAAAAGAGGTAATCGAGGAGATGGTGGGGGCGAACCGCTCACAGAGATCTTGAAGGCCGGCAAAACAACCCAGACCATTGAAAGGCCATATTTCCGAGCAGCGCCCGTTGGAAGCTCAAGGCCACAGCCCGCCTCATTCCCGATTCGGTTCATAATTGTGCGTTAGAGGCAGATTACCATGGAACAGGTGTCTTGAGAGAGGAAGGGGATACCATGGGATCGAAATCCCGGTCATCAATCCAAAACCATCTGCCTGCACCTGGTCTCCTTTGTAAAGCATATGAGAAGAGCGGATATGACTGACCAGCCTATCATAAGGGTGAAGGCCGCCTGGTAGGCGCCGAGATGATAGGCCCTGATACCGTTTTCCAGGCTCCCGGTCCAGTTGGCGTCAAGGATATAACCGATTGCCGGCTGGAGCACCATGGGGCCAATCATAACCCCCATGTTGCATACCCCGGACACGGTACCGGCCAGAGAGGGAGGCACAGACTCCTTTACAAAGGCAAAGCCCAGGATCATGGCCCCTGAGGCAAAACCAGTTACTAAAAGAAGCAGGGTCAGCATCCAAATAGGGAGGCCCGGCATAAAGAGGATTATACTCCATCCTGCGCACCCCACAAAAGACCCTGCCACGTAGATCGGTTTCCTCCATCCGATCCTGTCTGACAGCCCCCCAAGGACCGGCCCGCCAACTGCCCAGGCCACCAGCAGCGTTGATGTTAGGGCCGCACTCTTTGAAGGGCTGAGCCCGTAGTGTGTGGTGAGAAACGGCACCCCCCACAGGCCTGAAAAGGCCAGCACCGGGCCTGCCAGCCCGGCCGGGGCCAGTGACAGGAGCCATGTGTTCCTGTAATGAAACACCTTCAGAAGCCCTGCCCACATGGAGGAGAAAGAATGGGTGGAGGTGCCTGAGGGGGGGGAGTAACCGGCATAGCCCCGTTGTGAGGGATCATCCCGCACAACTATCCAGAGACACACGGCGATCAGAAGGGAGACAATAGCCGAGCTCAGCATCACCGGTCTCCACCCGAACTGGTCGACCAGTATCCGCAGAGGCACACCCGCTGACACGGCGCCGGTAATGCCGCATAAGAGCCCCAGACCGCTGGTCATGGCAAACCGGCGGGGCGGGAACCAGTGCATGGACAACATGAGGAGCCCTACCCACGCCACCCCCACAGACCCTCCTATGAGGAGACGTCCCACGTTGGCAAGGAGTATATTTGGGGCCGCCGCAAAGAGGAAGGCCCCAGCGGCGGCAGTGAAGGCCCCTGCGGTCAAGAGCTTCTTAGGCCCCCAGTAATCCACGAGGATCCCGGTGGGGATCTGGACGGACACGTAGCTGTAGAAATAGAAGGCCGAGAGATTCCCAAGGGCGGCCGCCCCCATGTGGAAATCGGCCATCAGATAGTCGGTCATCACGGCAGGGGCCACCCTCTGGTAAAAGCCGCTCAGATAAAATGCAGCCCCAAGCCCCCATACGATCCACGACAGGTAGGCGGGGGGGTATTTGACGGAATCAGGCATCGGACATGGCCCGGAGCACCAGATCCGTAATGTCTAACACTTCCAGATCCGCCCTTTCTCTCCTGACCCTCCCCTTGATGGTCCTTATACACTGCTGGCACGAGGTTACCACGGTCCCGGCCCCGGTTTGCCGGATCTGCGCCACCTTGTCCCCGGCGATCTTCCCCGAGAGACCGGGATCGGCCATCTCCACGTTGCCCCCGCCGCCGCAGCAAACGCTTACGGCCCGGTTGTTCTCTAATTCCACGAGGGTAAGGCCGGGGATTGCGCCCAACACCTTCCTTGGGGCATCAAACTCGCCCCCGTTTCTCCCTAAATCGCAGGGGTCATGGTAGGTGACGGTTGTGTTGACTGCTTTCAGGGAAAGGGAGCCATCCCTTAACAGGTCCCTGATGAACTGGGTGGAATGAAGAAGCTCCAGGTCGGTATTATAGTACTCGCTCCAGGTACGGTAACAGGAGGGGCAGGAAAAGACCACCCTCTTGGCCCCCAACCCCTTCACCTGCTCAAGGTTGTGCCTGATCAGCTCCCCCATCTTTCCGGGCTCCCCTGCGCCGATCAAGGGAAAACCGCAGCAC
>DREN01000476.1 GCA_011051075.1 Deltaproteobacteria bacterium
ACATATGGCTGAAGGGGTTTTGTCCCCCGCCTCTCCCGCCGAATCCGAACTCCCTGAAGATACTGCCCAGGTCAAATCCCCTGAAGATATCCTCCTGGGTGAATCTTCGCTGAAAGCCCTCGGCGCCGAACATGTCGTACTGCTTCTTCTTCTCAGGGTCACGCAGGACCGCGTAGGCCTCGTTGATATCCTTGAACATCGCCTCGGCCGAACTGTTCCCCTTGTTGTGATCGGGATGGTATTTGAGGGCCAGTTTACGGTAGGCCTTCTTGATCTCTTCAGGAGAGGCTGATTTGGATACTCCCAGGATCTTGTAGTAATCTTTACCGGACATATTCTTGAAGGTCAAAACTCCATGGGCGGTTCTTTTGTTATGTTCAGATTTTAATCACAAGACCGCAGAAGTCAAGGCAACATATGATGTGCCCGACTTCCTCCCCGGTCCATATTGCGGCTCTGCTTCGTCTAAAACCCCGGACAACCGCTACATCTATCATCTGCCCCCGCATCATAGCCTTTCCCTCTTTCGCGAGAGCAGTACAATTGTCTTGACACAGGAACCTGGTTCGGGGAAAGTGAGGTCTGTAAATAGCCTCAGGTACCCGGGTCCCGGGCCCTGAGGCTATTTACACCAATCCGTTCAAAAGGAACCTTTCGACAAGCTGTCACTTACATGAAAACACGAAAAAAGGTCTTCATCCTGATCTCAGGGGGCGTTCTTATCCTGTGTATCCTCGGCCTGCTCGCCCCCCTTCTCCTTGATTCGAATTTTATCAAGGGAAGAATCATTGCCCACATAGGGGAGAGAACAGGCTGGCGGGTGAAGATCAAAACGGCTGACATCTCTCTTTTTCCCCGCCCACACGCCATATTCGGCGAGGCCTCCCTGTCAATTCCAGAAAAGGCGTCGCTGAAGACCAGATCGCTTGCGGTTTATCCGAGGATATGGCCCCTCTTAGCCGGGAAACTCGAAATCGCCCTGCTGAAGGCCGATTCTCCCCAGATAGGCGTGGAGATTACCCAGTCAGATCGGCCTTCAGGAACGTCATCTCTTCCGTTCCCTGAAAGGGGCCTCCACAACGACCTCATCCACCCCCTGACCTCATTTATGAGGGAGATTGGAGATGTTGAAGTCCAGGTAGATAACGGCACACTGAACCTTTCCCGTGGAAAGGCCCCGGCTTTCTGGTTCAGCCCGGTTCATATGCTCATGGAGAGCAGTTCAAAGGGCCTCACCATCGATCTGACATGCAGATCCAACCTCTGGGAGGGGCTTGATCTGAAAGGTCATCTGGATCTCACGGGACCCGGTGCTGAGGGAGAGATCGGCCTGACCAAATTCAGGCCCACCCTGCTTCCGGCTGTCATACTTCCCCGTGACACCTTCGGGATAGGAAACGCAGAGGCGGATCTCAACATCCAATTCAAGACAGGCCTTGCAGGCGACCTGGAGGCCAGGATTGAGGTGTCCATCCCCCTGCTGCCCATCAGGTGCAACAAAGGGGAGGTAGTCTTCAAAGGCGTTAATATGGATGGAATCTTTGGTGTCACAGCCACAAGGACCACCCTGTCCGTCTCCCGGTTAAATCTGGACTATCCCCGGTTACACCTGGCCGGCCAGTTTACCGTGGACAAAACGTCTGAGGAACTGAGCCTTAGGCTTCAGGGGAGAGACATAGACCTTCCTTCCCTGCGTGAAGTTGCCCTTTCACTGGGGGGGGCCAACCCCACAGTGCAGGATATCTTCGCCGTGGTGAGGGGGGGGGAAGTCCCTCTTATCACCCTTGAGACCCATGGGAAATTCAGAGACGCTCTGGGAGATCTGAAAAATATCCTTATCAGGGGAAGGATCTCAGGGGGAGAGATCTCCATCCCGGCGCTAAACATGGACCTCAGGGAGGTAAGGGGAGACGCCCTGATCTCGGAGGGGATACTCCATGGGAGCCGTCTCCAGGCCAGGCTCGGAAAGACCCTTGGGAAGAGCGGTAACCTGAAATTGGCCCTGCCGGAAAAGGATGATCGATTCCATCTTGACATCGTGCTGGAGGCCGATCTGGCCCAGGCCCACAGGGTCCTGGAGGGACTGATGGGAGAGGGTCCCCTGAAACGGGAGCTTGGACGCATCGATCAGATCGACGGGAAAACAACGGCCAGGCTGGTCCTGGGAGAGACCCTCTCATCCATCAGGGCAAAGGTGGAGGCGTCTCGGTTTGATCTGAGGGCCAGATACCAGCCCATCCCCTATCACCTTGAGGTCAGGGGCGGGCCTTTAACCTATGCCAATGGCCGGATAAAGGCAGAGGGACTGGCCGGCAGGCTGGGAAAGACGACCTTTTCCAGGATGTCAGGGATGATGGACTGGCGTGACAACCCCTACCTGGAAATTCACTCGGCCCAGGCCCATATGGTTCTGCACGAAATTTGGCCCTGGCTCTCCTCTCCACGGCTGGCAGGAGATGCCCTTAAAGAGATAAAGGACCTCAAGGGGAATCTCCTGCTGAGCAAACTCGATTTTGCGGGGTCCCTTTTGAGGCCCCTGGAATGGAAATTCAAGACCGAATGCACTGTCAGAGACATGATTCTGACCTCGCCCCTCCTGCCTGGCCGGGTAGGTGTGAGGGAAGGAGCCTTCAAGGCAGACCAGGAGAGGTTTATCCTCAAGGATGCGAGGGTGGATATGATGGATGCCGCCATAGACGTGTCAGGCGAGGCCAGAGGCTATCTGGAGGGGCTGAACAGCTTGAAGGCGGCCTTTGAGGGCACCGCGGGTGTGGAGGCGGTCAGGGTAGTCTCAGGGCTTCTCAGCCTGCCCGAGGGCGTGAAGCTCCAGTCCCCCTTTACCATTTCAAAGGCCAGGCTCATCTGGAAAAGGGGCGCGGAAACCTCATTCAGTGCGAGCCTGTCAGCCGTAGAGGGGCCGGAGATCTCCATCAACGTACGCAAGGCCCCTGGCACCCTCAAGATCAAGGAACTGACCCTGAAAGATGAGAGATCTGACGCGTCCTTTAGCTGCAATATAGGGGAGGATGCCCTCTCCTTGAGGTTTTCCGGAAAACTGGACTGCACAAGCCTTGATCTGCTCCTGGCCGGAAACACCTTCCCGAACGGTTGGATCAGGGGAGATCTCTGGGCCAGGATCATACCGGGGAGCGCAATCGAATCCACGGTCCAGGGGGTCCTTCGGGGGCGGGACATCACTGTTCCAGGACTGGAACAAGAGGCGAGGCTGGAGGATTTCTCCCTTGAGGCGGGTCAGCAGAGGGTTACCCTGAAATCTGCCCATCTGACCCTGGGCCACACTCAAATCAGGACCACGGGGACCCTCCATCTCTCGGAACAGGGGCCCCTGTTCAACCTCGATCTGTCCGCCGGTGACCTTGACCTTAACGTTATCAAGAAAGCGCTGGAGGAGGGTTGGAGAAAAGCCGGGGGAGGCGGAAAAACCATCTCCTGTTCCCTGCCGGTAAAGGGAACTGCCCGGGTCAGATTAAACTCCCTGACATATGGGGAGTTCAGATGGGAACCCCTTTACTGCACCGTATCTTCAGAAGGTGACACCATCAGGCTTACTATCACCGATGCCAACCTGTGCGGTATATCCACGCCCGGGATAGTGGACATATCCGGGCAGGGGATACGCGTGGATTTCAAGCCGCGCGCCAGGGAAAGAGACATGGCCCCTACCGTGGCCTGCCTGTACAGGGACACAAGGAATATAGACGGCAGATTCGATCTGGAGAGCCGCATAAGGGGGGAAGGCACAGCCACGGAATTGATCAGGTCACTTAACGGACCTTTTAAAGTCACAGCCAGAGATGGCCGCATCCTGCGCGATCCCGTGGTGGCAAGGGTGCTCTCTCTCCTCAGTCTCACCGAGATATTCAAGGGACGGCTCCCAGATCTTTCCGCTGAGGGAATCCCGTATAATACCATAATCGCCAAGGGAAACCTTGAGCATGGAAAGCTTCATGTGGAGAAATTGCTCATGGACAGTCCGGCCATGAACCTGGTCTCTAACGGCAGTGTTGATCTGATAGAAAACAGGCTGGATTTCAAGCTCCTTGCCTCACCCTTCACCACGGTGGACCGCGTCATAAAGGCACTGCCGGTAATAGGGTACGTGCTTAACGACAAATTGATCTCCATTGCCGTAAAGGTAACAGGAACCGTTGAGAATCCTCAAGTGAACTATATGCAGGCCTCAGAGGTTGGGAAGGGCCTGCTCGGAATTGTGGAAAGGACCCTCGAGCTTCCCGTTAAGGTGGTGGAACCGATGCTCCCTGCCGCAGAAAAGAAAAAGGAATAGCTTTCATCTCCCGGTTTTATTAAAATATAGAGTTTCAGATAACGATTTTGGCAAGGCCAGAGGGAGGAATCGGAGTAGGTCGTACCCATAGTACGTGGTCGACGATTCCGACCGATAACGCAGTCCAAAATCTTTATCTGGAAGTCTATAGCCGCGGTTTGAGCACAAGAGCCCGATGCTTTTGCCGCATCTACGATTCATCTTGCAGACAGGGGAGGGACATGACAATGAAAATAAGGCCGTTGAACGCTTTTTTAGTTTTGATCCTGTTGGCTGGATGCGCCTCAACAAAAATACCAAGGGCCTGGATCAGCAGCCCCCCTGCTCAGAGAGGTGAGAATCGGTCCTTTAAGGCGACCCTCGAGCCGCTCAAGGGGGGAGAGAGGTTCTTTGTGTCGTTCCGACTGTCTGTAAGGAACAAAACAGACAAGACCCTCAGGATCGACTGGAACAGGACACGCTACATCTACCAAGGCAGGCCTAACGGTGGTTTTGTGTTCAGGGGGATCGACCCCGCCGCCATAAAGGGATCCTCCATCCCGCCCGATCCGATTCGCCCCGGGGAGCTGTTCTCAAAGGAGATCTTTCCAACCAGTCTGGTTGCATTTACCCCTTTCAGGGATGTGGTAACGGATAAACAGGGGAAGGGAATCCAGCCGGGTCCCATCCCTGCGGGGGAAAACGGCATATCCCTTGTAATCCGACAGGGTGAAAGGGAAATGGTGGAACGAATCCTGCTCAACATCAGGGCGGTTTCACAGAAGACCCAAAGGGGTTCATAAAACCTTCAAGGACAGGCCCTGGCCCGGTCAGTCCAGCACAGATCCCCTCAGCCTGCCCCCCTGGATGCCATGCAATATAACCTGAACAGGCTCACCCTCTCCTCTTTGACCGGGGGGGTACAAGACGGGCAGGTAGTTATCACTCCTCCCCTTCATCAGGCCCGGCGCCTCTGGATCACGGCCTTCTCCGATCACCTGGAACTCCTTGCCAAGGCAGCTCCTGTAAAACAGGTCCCTCTTTTTCCTCCCTATCCCCCTCAACTCTGCGGCCCTCTCCTTGATGATACCCGGGTCCACCCTCCCTTTCAGTTTCTCGGCCACAGTACCGGGCCTGGGTGAGAAGGGAAAAACGTGGAGGTACGAGAGGGGCAGGTCTCTTACGAGGGAGAGGGTGTTCCTGTGTGCCCCTGAGTCTTCCCCGGGGAATCCCGACATCACGTCCACACCGATACACACATCGGGTATGGCGGAGTGCAGGGACTCGATAAGTGCGGCAAAGTCCGGAGCATCATATTTACGCCTCATCATCTTCAGGATCCGTCCGTCTCCGCTCTGGAGGGGGATGTGGAAATGTCGGCAGAGCCACCTCTCGGATGCCGCCATGGCGATGAGCTCCGGTTTGATCTCGTTGGGTTCAATGGAACTCAGCCTTATGCGCAGGGGGAGGCCTTCCCTTCCAACCATGCGGAGCAGAGACACCAGATCACTACCCTCCCCCAGATCGACCCCGTACATGCCAAGATGGATCCCGGTAAGTACCACCTCCATGAAGCCCTGTTCGGAAAGGACCTTCAGCATATGCAGGACCCTCTCAGGGGCAAGACTTCTGTAAGGCCCTCTGGTGAAGGGGACTATGCAGTAGGTGCAGAAGGACTGGCAACCGTCCTGGATCTTCAGATAGGCCCTTGCGCGGCCGGGAAAAGAACGTATCTCAAAGGAGTCAAAGGGCGTGCACGGCTCGTACTCCCTGAGCAGGACCGTCATCCGGGCTGAGGAACGCCCCTTTATGAGAGATCCCGGGACCTCCATCTTCATCCTGTTGTCGGCGATCAGCCCCAGTCCCGCTATCTCAGCAAGTTCGCCAGGGGCGGTCTGGGCATAGCAGCCTACCGCCGCCACACAGCCGCAGGGGTTTTCCCTGATGGCCTTTCTGATGGCCTGTCTTGACTGGTGGGCGGCCTTCTGGGTTACGACGCACGTGTTTACTACTACCACGTCTCCAGGCTCGTCCACACGGGCCTGGTGCCACCCCGCCCCTGTAAAGGTCTCGTTGAAATATACGGATTCATACTGGTTGACCTTGCAGCCCAGGGTAATGATCTTGAACGACTTACTACTCTTTCCCATCCTGCTTCCTGATCCACCCTCCCCCCACGACCCTGTCCCTACGGTAACAGACAAGGGCCTGGCCCGGAGTGACCGCCCACTGGGGAGTGTCAAAAGTGAACCTGACCTTCCCTGGAGACAGGACCTTCAGCAGGCCGGAACCGGGCCTGTGCCGGTAACGAATCCTGGCATGGGCCCTGATCTCACCCCCCAAAGGCATATCTCCGATCCAGTTGAAATCCTCAGCATTCACGCTCAGGGAATAAAGCTCCTCTCTCCTTCCTACCACTAACTGGTTGGCCTCGGGCCTGATCTCCATGACGTAGTAGGGCCTTGATGAGGCGATCCCCAGTCCGTGCCTCTGGCCGATGGTAAAACCGTGGACCCCGCTGTGCTCTCCTATGACCCGGCCATCCCTGTTGACGATGGTTCCCCTTTTTCGGGCCTTGACCCCCGTCTGCTGTTCGATAAAACCGCGGTAGTCCGTTCCAGAGATAAAACAGATCTCCTGGCTTTCAGGGCTGGAATGAGAGGGGATAGCCATGTCACGGGCCAGGCGTCTCACCTCATCCTTGGTCATGTCACCCAGGGGAAAAAGGGCCATTGAAAGAAGGTCCTGGCTCAGACGATGCAAAAAGTAGGACTGGTCTTTCCTGTGGTCCCTCCCCATCCAGAGTCCTGACCGTTCTTCGCCTTCACCCCTCCCTGATCTCACATAGTGACCCGTGGCCAGACAGGGTATACTGTTCTTCAGGGTGTAACCACGCAAATAGGCGAATTTGATCAGGGGATTGCAACTGACACAGGGGCTGGGGGTAAAACCCTTCAGGTAGGTCTGGACAAAAGGTTTGATTATGAGCCTGTCAAACTCCTCCCTGACATCAACCACCTCTACGGGAATGCCCAAGTGCCCTCCAATTTCCCTGACTCTCCCGATTCTCTGATCTGCCACACGGGGCGGGGCAGGAAGGAGAAAATGGACACCATGAACCCTCCACCCCGATCTCTTGAGGATCGCGGCGGCCAGAGAACTGTCAACCCCGCCGCTCAGGGCAACTGCCACCTCTGAAAACCGGTTCAATATAAAAGGGTCCTCCGGGGCCCTGTCCAGTGGGGAAGCCGACCCTGATTTTTCGACCTGTGCGAATACCCACAGTCCGTGGGGGCCTCTTTTCCAAAGGACGCAACAAAATATTCCATCACGACATGGAGCGCCCCCTTAGTTGGATTACAGCTTCGGAGCAGGCAGGGACCCGTACATGCTCCAACCGAGCCTCTCTCCCGGGGCTTTCCCGTAGCTTATTTCAAGCGCATGCTGCCGTCCCTATAAAATGAGATAGGGTCTTGCGTCCTTTGGAAAAGAGGCCCCCGCGGACGGGATAGATCCCGTATCCACAATTGCTGAAGTCTAACCGCAAAGGTCGCAATTTTTCAGATCTGTCTTCTGGATCAAGTCTCGCGGGCAGACATGGGGGAGCGGTGCATTATCACACGGGATTTCCGGGACCTGTGTTTAAGCCATAGGGCCCCCCTGGTTTCGGGCTACAAATAACAGATTGAAATAATAAGGAAACCATCAAGACTACCGTTTTAAAACCATACCACATAACAGAGGCCCTTCAAAGGGAAAAAAGGGATTTACATCGGCCCATTTGACATAGGCCTCCTTTTTAATTAACCTCCCGACGTGCCAGCTTCAAAAGCGGAATAAATCGTTGACTTTGATGAAGCACTCAGCTAATATTAGATGTTTAAAGTTTGCGGATGTTTGAAATACAGGATTACGACTATGAGCTGCCCCAGGATCTCATAGCCCAGGTACCGGCTCACAGGCGGGATCGGTCCAGGCTCCTTGTGGTGGACCGGTCAACGGCCTCGTTTAGAGATGACAGGTTTTTCAGCCTCCCCTCCCTGCTCAGGGATGGGGATCTCCTGGTCGTTAATAACACCAGGGTTGTCCCGGCTCGGATCTTCGGCCGTAAGGAGAGCGGCGGCCGGGTGGAGATACTGGTCTTAGAGCACCCTGAAGCAGGGGAAACCGGAAGCGTGAAAGAAGGGGGATCTGCGACGCGGATCTGCCTGGTCAAATCATCCAGGCGGCCGAGGCGTGGAAGCCTCTTATTTTTTGATTCGGGGGTGTGCGGAGAGGTAAAAGAGCTCCTTGATAACGGGCTTGTGATGATCTCCTTTTACGGTGGTTCAGGGATAGACGCCCTCATGTCTGAAAAGGGGTTCATGCCCCTTCCCCCCTATATCAGGCGGGGGAAAGAGAGTGGCCTTTCTGAGCTGGACAGGGTGAGGTACCAGACGGTCTATTCTGAACGGGCCGGGGCCGTGGCAGCGCCCACTGCCGGGCTTCATTTTACCACAGATCTCCTGAAGAGACTGAAGGCAGGGGGAGTGGACATGGTTTCCCTGACCCTTCACGTGGGTCACGGCACCTTCCGGCCGGTAAGGGTTAAGGATATCAGGCAGCACCGGCTTGGCCATGAGTATTTTGTGATTGAACCTGAGGTGGCGGAGAGGATCGGTGAAACAAGAAAAACAGGGGGAAGGGTTGTTGCAGTGGGCACCACCGTGGTAAGGACCCTGGAGAGCGCCTGCATGCCCGATGGTTCCGTCCTTTCCGGGGCGGGAAAGACCGATCTACTGATCACTCCGGGATTTGTTTTCAAGGTGGTGGATGCGCTCATAACTAACTTCCATCTGCCCAAGAGTTCCCTCCTCTTTCTGGTGTCCGCCTTTGCAGGCCCTGACCTCATAAAGAAGGCCTATGAACGGGCCGTCAGAAAGAGATACAGGTTTTACAGCTACGGCGATGCCATGTTGATAGTGTAGGGATTGGGGAATTTAGGGATTTAGGGATTGGGGGATTACCGATGGCCCCGGTTCCGGTGGGGCTTTGGAATTCAGGATAACGCACAGCTCAGGGGAGACAAGGGCCAGAACAGGGGAGATCAAGACCCCGCACGGAACCTTCGAGACACCGGTGTTCATGCCGGTAGGGACCAAAGGGGCGGTAAAGGCGGTATCACCCGAGGACCTGCGAGAGGCGGGGGCCAGGATAATCCTGGCAAACACCTATCATCTGTATCTCAGGCCCGGACATCTTTTGATCGGGCGGCTGGGGGGCCTCCACGGCTTCATGAACTGGCAGGGGCCTATCCTGACGGACAGTGGGGGATTTCAGGTCTACAGCCTTGCGCCACTCAGGACCATTACAGAGAAAGGCGTGGTGTTTCGGTCTCATATAGACGGCTCAGAGCACTTCATCGGCCCTGAGGAGGCCATGGCTATCCAGGAGACCCTTGGGGCCGATATTATCATGGCCTTTGACGAATGCGCGCCCCACCCCTCTGACTACGAATATGTGAGGAGGTCTGTCCAACTTACCACCTCCTGGGCCCGCAGGTCTCTGGAGAGCAGGAAACGTGGGGACCAGGCCCTCTTTGGCATAGTACAGGGTGGGATGTACACGGATCTGAGGGAAAAGAGCGCCCTTGAGCTGGTTGAGATGGGGTTTGACGGTTATGCAATCGGCGGGCTTTCAGTGGGAGAGGATCGAGCCACCAGACTGAGGGTGATCCGTGAAACCATTAACTTTCTTCCCAAGGACAAACCGGTCTACCTGATGGGTGTGGGGGCCCCCCAGGACCTTATTGATGCGGTCACCCTGGGGGTTGACATGTTCGACTGTGTGATGCCCACCCGAAATGCCCGAAACGGTACACTATTCACCTCTCAAGGGAGGATGACCATTAAAAATGCCAGATATAGAGAGGACGGGAGGCCTGTTGATGAGGAGTGTGACTGCTACACCTGCTCCAACTACTCAAGGGCCTATCTGAGACACCTTTTTATGGCAAGGGAGATTCTGGCTTACCGGCTTAATACGATCCACAACCTCTCGTACTATTCCCGCCTCATGGCGGATCTGCGAAACGCCGTGCGGGAAGGGAGGATCGGGGCCTATGAGGCTCAGTTTTACATGTCTTACGGCAAAGGGGATTTAACAACTTAACGTAGCCGTTCACGGTTTGAAATTTGAAATTGGGAAGTAGTCCCGCAGGGCGGGATTGGGGAGATCGGTCCAAAATTGAATGCGTTCATCAACAGCACAAAAGCATGAAGGCCAAATTTCGAGTTTCAACGTTTCGTGAACGTTTACAACTTAACCAACAGGAGGTTTTGCGATGAACTTTTTGGCATACGCAATGGGGGGCTTGGGCAAAGGTGAAGGCGGAGGAGAAGGTGGGGGTTTTGGCGCGTTTTTACCCCTCATCCTCATGTTCGCGATCTTCTACTTCCTGCTCATCAGGCCCCAGCAGAAAAAGGCCAAGGCCCATAAACAACTGCTTGCATCGTTAAAAAAGGGGGATCGGGTGGTCACCTCCGGCGGCCTCTACGGGGTTGTAACCGGCCTCACCGACGATGTGGTGACCATGGAAATAGCACCCAAGGTCAGGGTCAAGGTTTCCAGGGCCTCCATCTCGGGCGTGACAGGAAAGGCCCAGTAGGTTCCCGCCAATGGTCATTTGAACAGACGTGACCAATGACTAATGACATTTGACTAACAACTAAACTTAACCGGGAGTAGCATGTGTCTAAGAGCTTAACTTGGCGTAGCATAATCGCCCTTTTCGCAATTCTGGCAGCAGTGGCATACCTTGTTCCCTCTATTACCGGCGGGGTTCCCGGCTGGTGGTCCACTCTCCTGCCAAAGGATAAGATCCGTCTGGGGCTTGACCTCCAGGGGGGAATGCACCTTGTCCTGGAGGTACAGGCGGCCAAGGCCCTTGAAAACCACCTGGAAAGGACCGTGGATGAGCTGAAGCGTGATCTGCGCAAGGACAGTATTCGGTACCTTCAGATGAAGCGCGATGGGCTTGACGGGATCCAGATCACCCTCATGCGTGAAGAAGATAAAGAGGTCTTCATGGATATGATTCGGGCAGGGTATCCGGATTTCACGGTGGAAACCATGCCTGACCAGGAGGGCAAACCGGTGTTTCAACTGGTGCTGGATTCCAAGGCCAGGATCCGTATCATGAAGATGGCCGCGGATCAGGCCCTGGAGACCATCAGGAACAGGATCGACCAGTTCGGGGTGAGCGAGCCCGATATCAGACCCCAGGAGGATTACAGGCTCCTCATCCAGCTCCCCGGGATAAAGGACCCGGAGAGGGCTATCGCCCTGATCGGTAAGACCGCCCTGCTTGAATTCAAGCTGGTCGATGAAGAGAACAGTGTTGAAGAGGCCCTCAAGGGAAAGATTCCCCCTGGTGATGAAATACTCTACCAGATCACCGTTGACCCCAAGACGGGACGGCAGAGGAAGATCCCATATCTCCTGAAAAAGAGGACCGCCCTGACCGGCCAATACATCACCGATGCCAGGGTACAGATAGACAGCCGCTACAACGAGCCCTACGTGTCCCTCTCCTTTGACGCCAGGGGGGCGCGGATCTTTGAACAGATAACCGGCAAGAACATCAAGAAGAGACTGGCCATAGTCCTTGACAACAAGGTTAATTCCGCACCGGTAATCCAGGACAAGATCTCCGGGGGCAAGGCCCAGATCACCGGCCGCTACAGCATGGATGAGGCCAGGGACCTTGCCATCGTGCTGAGGGCCGGCGCCCTTCCCGCCCCGGTGAGGATCATAGAGGAACGTACTGTATGCCCCTCCCTTGGAAAAGACTCCATAGAAAAGGGCTTCAAGTCCATGCTCATCGGCGGTGCAGTGGTGATCCTTTTCATGGTCATATACTACGGCCTGTCCGGCCTTATCGCCGATCTTGCCCTTATCCTGAACATCCTGTTTATCATGGCCGGACTTGCCTTCTTCAGCGCCACGTTGACCCTCCCTGGAATCGCAGGCATTATTCTCACCATCGGCATGTCCGTGGATGCCAACGTGTTGATCTTTGAACGTATACGGGAGGAGTTGAGGCTTGGGAAAACACCGAGGGCATCCATCGACGGGGGCTACAGCAAGGCAATAGTCACCATCCTTGACGCCCAGGTTACCACCCTGATCGCGGCCCTTGTTCTCTTTCAGTTCGGTACCGGACCCATAAGGGGGTTTGCCGTGACCCTGAGCATAGGGATACTGGCCAGCCTGTTTACCGCCATATTCGTAACCAGAATCATATTTGACTACCTGTACGTTCATCGTAACATGAAAAGAATAAGTATCTGAGAAAGACCGGAGTAGATAAATGCAATTCATAAAACCAGGGATCAACATCGATTTTATCGGAAAACGTCGTATTGCCTTTATATTTTCCTCAGCAATGATTATTGCCACGGTTTTTCTGCTCATCTGGAGGGGCGGCCCCAACTACGGTGTGGATTTTTCAGGCGGGGTCCTGGTCCAGGTGAAGCTGCCGCAGAAGACATCCCCGGCCCAGATCAAGAAGGCCCTCAGGCCGGTTCAGTTAGAGGATAGCATTATCCAGGAATTCGGGGAGGAGGGTGCTTCTGAGTACCTGATCCGGATCAGGAAGACCAACGTTGACTTAACGGGTTTAAGCGGCAAGGTTGATCAGGCCCTGAACAAGGCCTTTGGAGGGGGAGTGGAGATAAGACGGGTGGAGATGGTGGGGCCCAAGGTGGGCAAGGACCTGAGGCAGAAGGCCCTTTTCGCCATTTTTTACGCCCTTCTCTTCATCGCCATCTACATCTCAGGCCGGTTTGAGCTCAAATGGCTCATGTCCATTATAATGGCAATTTCCCTGGCCTTTGTGGTGTATATTGCATCCACATTCGGAGTAAGTGTGACCTGGCTCATCCTGGTTGCCCTGGCCGTTACCCTCGGTCTGTGCCTGTTTCTCAATCTGAAATACGCCCTTGGGGCCATAATCGCCCTTGTGCACGACGTCACCATCACCATAGGGGTCTTTGCCCTCACAGACAGGGAGATATCCCTCTCGATCATTGCGGCCTTTCTCACCATCGTGGGATATTCCCTGAACGACACGATTATCGTATTTGACAGGATACGGGAGAACCTCAGGCGTTTCAGAAGGAGGCCCTTTGAAGATACCATGAACATGAGTATCAACCAGACCCTGAGCAGAACCATTCTCACATCCGCCACTACCCTGGTCGTGGTGACAGCCCTCTTTGTCCTTGGCGGAGGTGTGATTCACGACTTCGCCTTTGCCCTCCTGGTGGGCATACTTGTGGGTACCTACTCTTCAGTCTTTGTGGCAAGCCCGATCCTCCTCCTGTGGGAAGGAAAGTTTGGCAAAGGGGGCAGGGGAAAATGAGACTCGTATTCCCCGGTGGGTGCCAGAAAGGACATCTGATCCCTTGAGGTCGCCAATTGCCGGTAAGGAGCAGAAAAAAACATGCCGGACGCCATCTGACCTTCTGGGTGATCGCCCTCCTGATAGTAGGCGGTGCGGCCGGCTGGTGGATGTGGCACTTCAAGCTGGCCCGATCCCCTCGACTCAACTATCTGGCCCTCAGCATAAACGGTGAAATCCGGAGACTCCTATCAGGGGAGACCCTCGCCCTGCACCCCGACGACAGGGTGAAAATAGTTGACATATCCACGAACGTACCTCTTGACCTGAACATCCGCCTTTCCTCCGAAGGTCTTGACGTAAACGCCCTTCAGTACGAGGAACTGAAACTGAAAGACTTCCTGCCCCACAAAGAGGCCTTTAACCGTTATAGATTTATCGTTCATGTAAAGCACTACAACCGTGACATCGGCAAGGTGTTCTGGGTAGTACAGCCCTACGCAGAGGACTGGCTGGACAGGGCCAACAGGATCATTGACAGTGATAAACGTCTGGTGTTCCTTGAACGTGCCCACACCCTCATGCCTGAAGACAGGCGGATCAGACGCAGACTTCTTGAGCAGTACAAGCTCTTGGGAAAATGGAACCTGGTTGCCCGCATGCTTGAGACAAAGGCGGAGAAGAAGCCCGATCATGAGACCCTCTCTGAGCTCCTCGATGTTTACAGAAACATGAAGAGCATGGAGGGGCTTACACTGACCCTCAAGCGCTTGATCGGCCTTGATCCATCAGACCTTGAGGCGAGGAGGGAGCTGGCGGAAATACTCGAGAAAAATGGAGACCTGAAGGGGGCCATTCGGGAGTATGAGGCCCTTTTAAGACATACAGAGGGGGAGGATAAACTGCCGGTCTATAAAAGGCTGGGATATCTCTATACGGAGACGGGCAAGCTTGAGAAGGCCATCTCCTCCTATCTCCAGGCGGCCAGGATCGACCAGAAGGATGCCAACCTCCACTACAACCTCTCCTACCTTTATGAAAAGCTGGGTCAGGAGGAGAAATCCAACTTCTACCTGGATAACGCTATTACCCTCAGATCCAGCGACGTGCAAGGGCGACTGAAATTGGCTCAGGCCTTTTTGAAGAAAGGCCGTCTGGAAAAGGCCAGGAAATACCTTTCAGAGGTCCTGGATATGGATCCCGAATCAGAGGAGGCCCTCGCTATGATGGCCAGGATCCTGGAAGAGCAGGGAGACAAGGGATCCCTCAGGAAGGTTTATGAGAAGATCCTTGCCCTCAATCCAGCGAACGAAACAGTGAGATACAACTTGGGAGCCCTGGAGTATGAAGAGGGAAACCTGAAAGGTGCCCTGCCCTACTTCAGGGAGTATGTGAAATCACACCCTGAAGACGCCACGGCCCGCGGAGTTCTTTTTGATATTTATAAACAGGAAAAAGATCTTCCCTCAGCGTTCAAAGAGGCCATGGCCCTGGTGGAACTGACGCCGGAAGACACGGATGTCTATGACTTTATCTTTGATTATCTGAAGGAGAAAAAGGAGTATGAAAAGCTGATCCCCATTATGCTGAAAGGAGTGAAGGCCAACCCGGGGGATACCCGTCTCAGGGAATACCTGGTCCAGGCCTATTTAAAGATCGGAAAAGACGATCGGGTGGTGGTGCAGATGGGGGAGATACTCAAGGCACGGCCAAAGGGGATCGACTGGCTTATCATCGACGTGTTTGAAGGCCTTCGTGCCAGAGGCGCCTATGAGAAGATCCTCTCCATCATGAAAAGGGCGGTTAAGGCCTATCCCAAAGATGTGGTGTTCAGGGAATACCTGGTGCTGGCCTGTCTGAGGACCGGCAGGGAAGAGCAGGCCGCACAACAGATGGAGGAGATACTGAAGGCCAGGCCCACGGATGTGGACCTCCTGCTCCAGTTGGCAAGGCTCAGGGAGAAGAATAACCACGTGCAGAAGGCCGCGAAGGCCTACAGGAGGATACTGGAGATATCTCCTGACCACGAAGAGGCCTCAGAGGCCTACCTGAGGCTTCAGGAGGAGATCCTGAGGTCAAAGGTGAAGGAGAGCGATCAAGAAAGGTGATTAGCGACCATGTCTGATCATGAAGGGAGTTCGTTTCCGCGGTACCATGTGGCCGCCGGCCTGATCTGGAGGGAAGGAAAACTCCTTATCGCCACACGACCTCCAGGCACGCACCTGGAGGGTCTGTGGGAGTTTCCCGGGGGCAAACAGGAAGAGGGGGAGGGACTTGAAGAGTGCCTTGAAAGGGAGATTCAAGAGGAATTGGGCATAAGGGTACGGGTGGACGGGCCTTTCCTGACGGTGGACCATTCCTACCCTGAGAAAAGGATCTGGCTTCACGTGTTCAACTGCACCTACCTGACGGGTGAACCCGAGCCGGTGGAATCTCAGGAGATCAGGTGGGTAAGTTTGAACCAACTGTCAGCCCTTTCCTTTCCCCCTCCCGATATTTTGATCATCGAAAAATTGACAAGTTCGCAAAAAGTCAAAATCTCGCGCAAAGCCGCAGAGCTCGCAAAGTTAACTGGTTAATCTTAGAAGATATTTTCTTGGCGCCCTTGGCATCTTTGGGCAAAAAGGCGGTTTTTACGAGATCATCAAAATCGAACCAGT
>DREN01000305.1 GCA_011051075.1 Deltaproteobacteria bacterium
GCTCCCTGATGGCCTCATTTCTCAGGTCGTTGGTTATTCCGATCAGTCTCCGTGCGGCGCTCTTCAGGTCATCTGAGAGGAGACTGTCGCGAAGACGGGGCGCGGTCAGGGTGAGGACCAGTCCGATCAGCAGAACCACAACGATGAGTTCAATAAGCGTATACCCCCTCTTGTCACGGAACATAAACGCTCCTGGTCCATTGGGACGCGGGCGAGTGGTTAAAACGAGTCGTGACCCTGCTTATCCCCCCCACGCGCAGCGCGTAACCCGCAACCCCTATTCCAGTTCCCAGCTGTTGATATCCTGGTTCTTTCCCTCCCCGCCCGACTCGCCGTCAGCCCCGTATGACATGAGGTCGTAATCACCATGAACACCAGGGCTCAGATATATGAATTCGTTGCCCCACGGGTCCTTGGGGACCTTCCCCTTCTCAAGGTAGCCCCCCTCACGCCAGGCCCTGGGGAGTTCTCCAACTGTGGGGAGCTCCACAAGGGCCTGAAGGCCCTGCTCGGTGGTGGGATACCCCCCGTTATCTAACTTGTACAGCCTCAGGGCGGTCTCAATGCTCTCCATCTGTATCCTGGCCTTCATCTGTCTGGCCTCTTCAGGCCGCCCCATGATTCTCGGGATGATAAGCCCTGCCAGTATCCCTAAGATAACAATGACCACCATGAGTTCTATCAGTGTAAAACCACTGTTATTCCATCTTCGTCTATACATCTTGCGGTCCTCCAGAACCCTGTTGCTCAAGTTCGGAATATTCCATTCTATCCGATAGCCTTGCGTTTCTGCATACTGATATGGCGCGAATAGTCTCGCCATCCCCCATCATTCCATAAAACAAATGACAGATCAAAACATTAATGTAAAGCCCTCACCTGATCATCTGGTTCATCTCGAAGATGGGAAGGAGGATGGAGATCACTATGAAACCAACGGTCAGGCCCATGAACAGGATCATTACCGGCTCCAGCAAGGAGGTTATGGCAAGGACCTGAGATTCCACCTCACCTTCATAAATCTCGGCGATCTTGTTGAGCATGGCCTCGATCTCTCCGCTCTGTTCTCCTGCCGAGATCATCTGTATTGCGAGGGGGGGGAACCATTTGCTGCGGGAAAGAGAGGCGGAAAGGGCCTTGCCCGACCGGATGTCGGCCATGGACGTGTCAATAGCCTGGGCCATAAGGGTGTTGCTGACAATATTTTTGACGATCCCGAGGGCAGTGAGGAGGGGGACACCGTTTTGAAGCAGGCTGCCCAGGGTCCTTGAAAACCGCGCCATTGCCGTTCTTGTGTTGATGGGGCCCACCACGGGCATGACGAGCTTGAACCTGTCCCATATATGCCTCCCCTTCGGGGTCCTGATCAGCCTCCTCATGACCAGGGCCCCGAAGCCCAGTCCTCCCAGAACGAGCCACCAGAAGGACTTGAGAAAACCGCTTGTCCCTATGAGTATGAGTGTCGGAAGAGGCAGCACCTGGTGCATTTCATCGAAGATTTTTGTGATGTTTGGCACGATGAAGGTTATGAGAAAAAAGAGTACCAGGGCGCCGATCAGGAGCATGAAAAGGGGGTAGATAAGGGCCGCCTTTAGGCGACCCCTCAGGGCCTGCTGGTGTTCGGTCAGTTCGGAGAGGCGATACAGGACCAGGTCAAGGGAGCCTGATTCCTCTCCGGCCCTCACCATGTTCACGTAGATCTGCGAGAAGACCTTTGGGTGCTTTGCCAGCGAAGACGCCAGGCTGTTACCCTCATTCACCGATTCCTTTATCTGGGCCAAAATCTTCTTCAAGAGGGGATTGGGAACCTGGGATATCATGGCATCCAGGGAGGCCACCAGGGTGATCCCGGCCCCTAATAGGATAGCCAACTGGCGGGTGGCAACGGCAAGCTCGGCAGGCCTGACCCGTTTGAAGAGGGTAGAGATCGGGGGGCGGTCCTGGGCTGCCTGTTCAGGAGAGTATCAGCTCTCTTTCAGCTCTACAGGAAAGTCCCCCGATCCCCTAAGCTTCTGCCTTGCCGCCATGGGACTTTCAGCATCAACGATCCCGTTTTTGCTTTTTCCTGCCCTGTCCAGGGCCCTGTACTCATAGACGGGCATGGTGTGTGATTGGGGATTTAGTCCTGGAAGTCTTCATATGAAGATCAATGGGGTTACAGGGTTGCAGGGATTCGGTGTTTATGAGCAATTCTAACCTGGTTCTCCCTTTCCACGGGAAAGCCTCAACCCATGAAGGCTTGAAGATCATGTTATCAAGGCCCGGCCACCGTGTCAACCGTGGGCCTCCAGCGGGAAATCCCCATGAGCGGGGAGGAGATTGGCGAACAAAAGACTTGAGCATAAGGCAAGAGGCTGATATTGTGACAGAGGTTCAATGGTCCAGGATTCGCCGGGTTGCTTCCTGACCTGGTACCTATGGGGTCAGAATGATACGTTTTAACCCTTAGCGCCTTAGCGTCTTTGCGCGAGACCTTTTCGGTTCAAGGGTTGTTTTTCTGGGGAGTTAACATGGAAATAATATCGGATTATCTGGTTATAGGCAGCGGCATAGCCGGGCTGAGCTTTGCCCTGGAGGCAGCGAAGATGGGGACTGTGGCCGTGGTAACCAAAAAGGAAAAGGCCGAAGGGTCCACCAACTACGCCCAGGGCGGTATCGCATCGGTATTTGATCAGGAGGACAGCTTTGACCTTCACATAGAGGACACCCTGAAATCGGGTGACGGTCTCTGCCATGAGGATATTGTGAGGCTTGTGGTGGAAGAGGGCCCTGAAAGGATCAGGGAGCTCATTAACATGGGGGTCTCGTTTTCACACCAGGAAGATGATGGGGACGCCCTTGATCTGGGTAGGGAAGGGGGGCACTCCAAACGCCGGATTGTTCACACCAAGGACCGCACGGGGAGGGAGGTGGAGCGTATCCTCCTGGACCGGGCCGAGGAGAACAGGAATATCCGTATATATGAAAATCATATGGCCATAGACCTCATAACCAAGTCCAAACTTATACGTCGAGGCATAGTTGCCTCTGAGACAAGTGAGACCTGCTGGGGGGCCTATGTACTTGATGTTGAGCAGGGGGAGATAATCACCTTTCTGGCCAGGGTTACGGTCCTGTCATCGGGGGGGGCCGGAAAGGTCTACCGTTATACCAGCAACCCCGATATCGCTACGGGAGACGGGGTGGCCATAGGATACCGGGCCGGTGCAAAGGTGGCCAATATGGAGTTCGTGCAGTTTCATCCCACATGTCTCTATCACCCCATGGCAAAGAGCTTTCTGATCTCAGAGGCGGTCAGGGGGGAGGGGGGCGTGCTCATAGACAGACACGGAAACCGGTTCATGGAGAAGTATCATCCCCTCAAGGACCTGGCGTTTCGGGATATCGTGGCCAGGTCCATCGATATGGAGCTGAAGAAAAGCGGGGACGAGTGTGTCTACCTGGATATCAGCCACAGGGACCCGGAGTTCATAACCGACAGGTTCCCCCATATTTATGAGACCTGCCTGAAATTTCAGATCGACATGACCAGGGAGCCCATTCCAGTGGTCCCTGCCGCCCACTATATGTGCGGCGGGCTCCTCACCGATGAGAACGGAAAAACAAATCTGCGCAACCTTTATGCCATCGGAGAGGTGGCCTGCACCGGCCTGCACGGGGCAAACCGACTGGCCAGCAATTCACTCCTTGAGGCCCTCGTCTTTGCGAGACGGGCCGCCCTGAGATCAGCAGCCGAGATGGAGGGCTCTCTGGACCAAGCCCTCCCCAAGGCCCCCCAGTGGGACCCGGGCAGTGCCACAGACAGTGAGGAGATGGTGGTGGTTTCACATAACTGGGATGAGATCAGGAGCTTTATGTGGAACTATGTGGGGATCGTAAGGACGAACAAACGCCTGGCCCGGGCAAAGACCAGAATAGGGATAATACAGGCAGAGATAAAGGAGTATTACTGGGATTTCCTGGTAACCCTGGACCTTCTTGAACTGCGGAACATCGCCCTGGTAGCGGAGTTGATCATCACGAGCGCCTCACTGAGGAAGGAGAGCCGGGGACTGCATTTTAACCTGGATTACCCGTCTCAGGACAACGTGCACTGGCGGCAGGATACGGTTTTGTGGATCTAAAAATGCCTCTCCCTCATAAACCCCATGGCCTGCAGGCCTGTCTTTATCAGTGTGAAGACCAGGCCTGCGCCTATGATACCCAGGGCAATATAGAGGAGTCCGAAGAATATCAGGTATTCGATGTTCCACTGCCATTCAAAGGAAAAGGGTGTCATTTTATATCTCTCTTATTCTGTAATGGGGTTTAACTCCCTTTCTTTGGGAAATACCGGGAGATACCTGTAGGCCGCTGAAAAGAGCAGGAATCCGTAACCCACCACGGCCAATCCGATCCCCCATTCCTGCCATGTCGGCAGGTAGCTCCAGAACCTGTCAAAGGGCATCACGGGTATGGCCAGGGTAACGATTATAAAGAGGAAACGGTTAAGAACGATTCCCGTGCAGTTCAGAAGGCAGGCTATGATAAGCCAGGCCTGATTCTGCCTCGCCTTAGGGACCATCAGTATGATGGCGGGGAGTATGCCGCAGAATATCATCTCAGCCACCACCATCCAGACGCCGTAAGGCCCCTCCCTGAAAAAGCTCTCAAAGGTAAGGCCCGACCTGGGGACGACCCCGTACATCCAGCCAAGATAATCCGCTATTTTCAGGACAATATACAGTGAGAGAAGCCATGCGGAAATCTTTGCAAGGAGCTGAATGGCGCTGTCAGGTACGAGCTTCTTACGGGTGAAGAACTCGGTGAGCTTGGTGCACAGGATGGTAAAACAGGGGCCGCATGCAATGGCGGAGAGGACAAAGAGGAAGAAGGTCCAGGGCCAGATATAGAAGCCTTCCCTGGCCGCAAAGGGCCTCGCGTACATGACCCCGAACATCCCGCCCAGGGATCCCTGGTGAAAGAAGGAGAGAAAGGTTCCGGTTGCGGCAAAAACGGCCATTATTTCGTGGAGGTTGTGCCCGAAGAGCCTGAGCTCTTTTATCTCTTCCAACTTTCTGTTTTCAAGGATGATCGGTATGAATTCAATGGCCAGGACCATGAGATAGCAGGTGATGCAGAAGGACACCTCCACCAGCATGGAGTGGATATTGGCGTGCCAGAAGATAAACCACCCCCTGATGGGCTGGCCTATGTCTATCCCCAGCATGGCCATGGCCCCTGAATAACAGATGAAACCGATGATAACCGCGGTGTTGATGATGTTCTTAAGCTCTTTTTTGCCCATGATATAGGTGAGGAATCCTGTAAAGAACGCACCGGCCCCCAGGGCGATTACCGCCAGGTCAAACACGATCCAGAGGGCAAAGGCAAAGATGTTGCTCATGTTCGTCTGGTTCAATCCCTTCCACAGGCACAGGAAGGCCGACAGACCGCCCCATGCCAGGAGGGCCAACCACGGCAGGGTCCAGAAAAAAAAGGCCCATGTGGAACATCTCTTAACTCCATGCGGTAATAATGGCGAATCCATTACTCGTCCTCCTGAAATCAGTAATCTGACAGTATATGCTCTTAATTGCCGGTCTTAAAATTCGTCCCGTCCCGGTTTTGTGGACCATTCCTCCTCGGCCCATGTCTGATTGACCACGGGGGTATATTCCCCGGGCAAGAAGTTGTCGGCTAATTTCCTGACCCAGTCCCTGCTGGAGTGGTAGTAGACCTTGGGTTCGGTACCGATCCGCTCCAACAGTCTGAAAGTAAAGGGATGTTTGATGAGCCTTGCGACTTCGTGGTCCGGGTTGTTCAGATCCCCAAAGGTGATGGCCTGGGCTGGGCAGGCCTCTGTGCACGCGGTAATATACTCGTCCTCCTCTATTTCCCGCCTGTCTTCGGCATAGGCAACTGTTTTCGCGCGCATAAATCGGTGATGGCAAAAGGTGCATTTTTCCACAACGCCCCTCATACGGGGGGATACCTCTGGGGTCAGATACCGGTCAAGGCCCTTTTTCTTTGGGAAGTAGGCGTCCCACCAGTTGAAGTAGCGCGCGCCGTAGGGACAGGCTGCCTGGCAGTACCTGCACCCTATGCACCTGGTGTATATCTGGCTTACGATTCCGGTGTTGAAATCGAGCTTGGTGGCGGTTGCAACACACACGGAAACACACGGGGGATGATGGTCGCAGTGCATGCACGGTCTGGGAATATAACTTATCTCTGTGTGGGGGAAAGGTTTTCCATTGGAGATCTTATAGAGGCGCATCCAGGTTATGGTACGCTCCTTGTCCGACTGGTCCGCCCGAACAGAGACGTTGTTTTCCGCCGCACAGGCGACCATGCATGTGCCGCAACCAGTGCATTTGTCAATATCGATGACCATGCCATACTTATGCTTCCCGTGGTCATTTTCTTTTTTCATGAGTTACCTCTTTATCTGTTTCTGCCCACTCCTATCTCATCCACCATCCAGTATCCAGTATCCAGCATTCAGCATCACACCTTCACCAGCTTCACGGGAGTATTCCACCAGACCGGATAACCGCTTATGGGATCCTGCCCTGCCTGCACAACGTTGTTGGGGTTAACCCCCTTCCCCTTCAGGAACTCGTCATAGGCCGTATGGCCGAATCCCAGGGGAAGGTAGACTATGCCGGGCATGGCCCCCTCAAACAGATTTATACGCGCCTCCACCTTGCCCGCCTGTGATTCTATACAGACCAGATCCCCCTGCCTCAGATTGGCCTTGGCTGCCGTGGCCGGATTGACCGTGGCAAAGGACTTGTCCTTGAGGAGCTGATTTTCAAAGATGGTCTTGTACAGGAATGGGGGGCTCGGTATCCACCCGCTGGCCAGGTTGATCATTTCGTATGGAAGCATAAGAAAAGGATACTCCGACCTGTCGGCAGTTGTCTCAGGGGCCTCGTAATGGGCCATGCAGGCCTCATCTGCCGGGGCGGAAAGCCCCATGTCTTTCAAGGCCTTCTTTTCCGACTGCCCCTTCGAGTAATCGGCAATGGCCTGGACAAGCAGCTTACTGGTGAACTCGAACTTCTTGCTTGGCGTGTTAAAGAGCCCTTGCCAGTCCCTTGGCGATCCAACGGGCCGGTACCACATGCCCCCCTCTTTCATCGCCTCCCACATCTCGTCAAAAGAGCTGTACCCGGGTTTGTCTCGATCGCCTCCCCTCTGCCAGGCAGGTGTGCCGGCATCGTAGCTGACAAGTCCTTCCCCTGCCTCAAAGAGCCCTTTTGCCCTTTCCTTTAGTGCCTCTTCAAAACTCTCCCACGGAAAAGATGACCCCACCGAGTCATCTATTGCCCGGGACAGCTCTATGACGGTATCTCCCACGTTTTTGGTGTTGTAGAGAGGCTCCACAACCGGCTGAGACAGGCCGTAGAGGGGATACTGCAGACCCACGGGCCAGACAGTATCGTCCATTTTTTCCAGATAGGTGGAGTCAGGGAGAATAAGGTCCGCCATATTGGCCGTTTCGTCCCGATAAGGGGAGAAGCTGACTATAAAGGGGATCTTTTCCAAGGCCTTCTTAAAGCCGCCCCCGTCCGGGAGGGTGAAGAAGGGGTTGGCCGAGAATACCATCAGGGTGTCAACCGGAGAGCGGGGTGCCCGGTTAATGGCGTCGGTAAAGTTATTGATCAGGCTGTCGGAAAACGGGTAACGCATGGTTCCTGCCTGGTCGAGCCTCGGTTTCCTGAGTCCGCCCACCGCCACGGAATCAACTTTCATGGGGGGGAAGTTACTCAGGGGAAGGGGATCGGGCAGCAGGACTCCACCGGGACGGTTGATGCTTCCCACCAGGGCGTTAAGACTTTGAACCGCCATATACTCGTAGAGGCTGCCGTTCAGGGAGTCCTTTCCCTTGCCGTAAATGGCTACCGGGGCTTTGGCGCCGGCAAATGCCCTGGCCAGGGAAACGATGGTTTTCGGTTCTACACCGGTTATTTCCGCTACCTTTTCGGGAGAGTATTTCTCAAGGACCACCGTTTTGAAGCCGGTATGCCTGGTCCCATCCATTGACCTCCAGTCTTCAAAACCCCAGGAGTGGTCAGATACGAACCGCGCATCGTACTTCCCCGACTTGATGATAACATGGGCAATGCCAAGGGCCAGGGCCCCGTCGGTCCCCGGCCTGGGGGCAACCCAGATGTCCGCCTTGGAGGCGGTGTTGGATGCCCTTGACTCTACCTGTACTATCCGGGTCTTTCTCTTCGCCGGATTGCCTTGGTGCCACATGCCCCAGGCGTTCATTACCCTGCCCGGAGCTCCCCAGCCCTCTAAGAGGCCGCAGCCGAAGCTGAGCACAAAGTCGGAATTCTCAAGGTCGTAGGCCATGGGACTTAGTGTCCCCTGCATCAGGAGATTGCCCATGCGGTAGGTATCGCATATGGAGGGGGGCCTTACGTAGTTGGGGCTTCCCACGGCCCTCATGAGCCGTTTGACCAGCTCCGACACGGTGGTCCCCTCGGGGCTTCCATCTATTGCCGCAACAGCCTCCGGAGCGCCTTTCCTCCGCTGGGTTGAGATCCTTCCCGCCAGCATGTCAAAGGCCTCGCCCCATGATATTTCTGTGAACAGACCCTCGCCCCTCAGTCCCACCCGCTTCATGGGGCCGGTAAACCTCAGGGATTCATCGTAAAGGAGCTGGAGTCCGCCCATGCCCACAGGGCAGATGCCACCGGGATTTATGGGATAGTCTGTGCGGCCCTCGATCTTTACGGCCCGATCGTCCACTTTTTTTACCACTATACCGCAACCGCCCGGACAGAGGTTGCACACAGAGGTCACCTCTGAGAACTCGCCCGTGGGGGGAACCGGTACCCATGGCCAGTTCTGGGTCCATATGGCCACATCATCGGTGAATTTCCAGGGGAGCGGCGTTGCCTGAATCCCCGCTATCCCGCCAATAACCGCTGCGATGAAGTTCCTTCTGGTTAATTTCATAGTCTATCCCCTTACTTGTGACACACAAAACAGGCGTTGTTCTGTTCCTGGCCCTTTTCAGTATGACACCTGGCGCAGTCGTCCATCTTCATGCGGTCCGAGTACTCCTTGTTCCAGTAGATCCCGGAGATCCGTTTTCCCCAGATATCCCTGCTGTAACCGGTGAGCCTGTTCTCCTCGTATATGGGCAGCTTTTCGTTGTCTGCGAAATTCCCGTGACAGGTTTCACAGTCTATCTCACCCATCTTGACATGGGCGATATGGGAGAAATAGACGCAGTCGGGCTGCTTGGAATACACAAACCAGGGTATCTCCTTTTCATCGGCCACGTATTCTGCCATGAAGGCCTTTTCTTCAGGGGTCTCTCCCAGGGGAGATTCAGGATCATCGTGGCACTCCGTGCATTTTTCCAGCCTGGGGATGCCGGTAAACGTGCCGTCATCCCGAAAGGAGTGACAGAACAGGCATTTTTCAGCCTTTGTTTCTCCTTCTACGCCGTCCACTTTTTCAGAGTCAAGGTGCAGGGCGTGATTGAAATTAATGGGCTGAACGTGTTTGGAATAGAGAACGGCCGGAAAGATGATCCATCCCACCACCAGGGCGCCGATGAGGCCAAGAACAAAAAAGCCCACATCCTGGGCCAAGATGTCTATCTTCATCCACCGCGGAAAAAGACCGCCAGGAGGAGCAGTGTCTCCGTCTTTATCAGCAGTCTTTTTTGAGGAATTCACAGAGTCTTTCATGGGGTTAAGCCTCTTAATCGGGTTCATGGTTGATTGACAAAGGGGCCAACAATTTTTGCGTACTTACCTGTTCCCCTGTCCTTTGTCAAGAGAAAAACTCGCGTTTGCTCGGATCCGATTCCAGCCTAATACCTCCTCACCCTTTTCCTTCTTCTCTTGGCCGCCTTTGCCTGTTTTTTCTTTTTCTGAACGCTCGGCTTGTCATAAAAGCGTCTCTCCTTTATCTCGGAAAAGAAGCCCTCTTTGGTGAGCTTTCTTTTAAGGTCCCTTATGGCTTTTTCTATCTGATTATCGCGAACAATAACTTTCATGTCATATCCTCTTCTAAGTGTGATGGTCCCGCACAGGCATTGGAAAACCTGCCTTACGAGACTGTTTAATGTTCTTGGTGTCAGGTGTATCCGGCAGTATGCCGCCGGCATGGTTGAAATGAAGTACAAAATGCTGAACACCGGGTCCCGCAACCGTGGGGCCGAGCCCGTGCTTTTCATTTTGGAAGGCTTGAGTGTCCGCCAAAAAAAAGCACCTCCAATAGCTTTGAGATGCTTTTCTCCTCAGGTCGATCTGCCTGTTACGGCGCTGTATATCACTCTGCGGGCAGGCACATATCTGATTCCACCTCTAAAACGGTAGTGACGGTTGAAAAGCTCTCTTCAGGTGCGAGGGTATTGTTGAATCGATCCGGACCGGAAGCCCCTGTTACACGGACATGGCCTCTGACTGAAAAACTTCCGGTCATTTTTAATCACCCCCTTTGCTCTCTTTATACTGATGTGGGCGATGCCCGTAACCCAAACGGCCTCGCGCAAAGGTGCAAAGATCCTCTTGTCTTTTGTGGCAGAAGGACAGGAAATAAGGCACCAAAAAAAATCAGATATATTCCGTAAGGACTGTTATGTCAATCTTTTTTTTTGCTGTTTTTCACGCCCTGTCCCGGGAATCTGTGAAGGCATGAATTCGTGCAGCCTGTTTCCCTAACCTGTTTTCTTGCCACGAAGGATCAGCCTGGCCACGGCCTCAATATGATACGTATGGGGAAACATGTCAACGGGCTGCACCTGGAGGAGTTCGTACCTGTCCCTCATCAGGGCCAGGTCCCTGGCCAGGGTTGCGGGGTTACAGGAGATATAGACGATCTTTTCCGGGGAAAGGGCCATGGTTTCGGCCAGTACATCTTTGTGCATTCCGGCCCTGGGGGGGTCTATGACCACAAGGTCCGGCCGGAAGTCTATTTGGGACAGCTTTTCCCTTATATCGCCACATATGAATCGGCAGTTTTCAATCCCGTTTTCCTCTGTATTTCTTATGGCGTCAGTTGTGGCGCTACTGCTGATCTCTATCCCGGTAACGGATCTGACCCCCCTGGCAAGGAAGATGGGGATGGTTCCGGTCCCGCTGTAAAGGTCCAGTACCCTCTCAAAGCCCTGAAGATCGGCAAAGGCGGCCATGGTCTCATACAGCCGGCCAGCCCCCTTGGAGTTGGTCTGGAAAAAGGAATTTGCCGAGATCCGGAAGGTAAAGGGGCCTATCCGGTCTCTGATATACCCTTCCCCGAAGAGGACCTTTTCCCTCTCGCCCAGGGCTATGGAGGCCCTGCGGCTGTTGATATTGTTTACCACGGTTCTGATGGCCCTGAACCTGGAGACGAGCAGTTTGCAAAGGGGCTCCACCTTTTCCAGACACTCCCTGGAGGTGACCAGGTTGACCAGCCATTGGTCAAATGCCGCGGAATAACGGAGCGCTAAAAAGCGCCAGAACCCCTTGTGACTCTTGAGGCCATAGACGGGTACGCCCGAGGCCTTAACGTACTCCTTGACAACCCTCAGGATCTCGTTCCCCGTTTCGTGCTGGAGCAGGCACTGGTCAACGTCAATAACCTTGTGATAGGTGCCCGGGACGTGAAGCCCCAGGGCGAACTCACCCTCTTCCTTCCGCCTCTCCATTTCCTCGGGCAGATACCAGCGTCTGTCCGAGAAGGAGAACTCCATCTTGTTCCTGTATGCAAACCTTCTGTCCGAAGGGATGAGATCCTGAACCATGACGTCCCTGAGACCACCGATCCGTTCCAGGGGTTCCAGAACATGGTCCCTTTTGAATTCAAGCTGCTTTTCGTAACCCACGTTCTGCCACTGGCAGCCCCCGCAGTATCCAAAGTAGGGGCACGGGGGTTCTACCCGCCATGGGGAGGGGGAGATGAGTTCAATGGGGGCCGCCTCTGCAAAATCCTTTTTCTTCTTGTATATCCTGACCCTGAGCCTGTCACCGGGGATCCCGCCGCGGACAAAGATCACAAACCCGTCCACCCGGCCTATGCCACGGCCACCGTAGGCCATGTTTTTCACCTCTATCTCGATTATCTCACCTTTTCGTACCGGGTTCATGGTCTCCTCGCAAGGCCCTGGGTGGAGTCCGCATCCCGGGACATTCCCACAGGGCCCCGGCATTACTTAAGCCCGTATTTTTTCAGTTTGTACCTGAGCATCCTCTCGCTGATCCCCAGGAGGTTAGCTGCCCTGGTCTGATGATTGCCGGTCTTCTCCATGGCCTCCGCGATCATTTCGCGCTCCAGGGTTTCCACGGAATCCTTGAGGGCAGCGCCCCTCGTCCCCGCGTTTTCCTTGCGGGAGAGCGAAGGGGCGGTGAAGGGGAGGTCTCCGGGCGATATGAAAGGCCCACGGGCGATAACCACGGCCCTTTCAATTATATTCTCCAGTTCCCTTACATTCCCCGGGTAGTCGTACTTGAGCAGGAGGTCTTTTGCCTCGGGTAATACCCCCTGGAGCTTTTTGTCATTTTCCGCGGAAAAGCGGTCCAGGAAAAAATCAATAAGGGGTGATATATCCTCCCTTCTGTCTCTCAGGGGGGGGATGGTTATCTCCACCACGTTCAGCCTGTAGTACAGGTCCTCTCTGAATCCGCCTTCCCCTGTTTTCTTCCTCAGGTCCTGGTTGGTGGCGCTGATGATCCGCACATCCGAGTGGAGGGTACGGTTTCCGCCCACACGCTGAAACTCACGCTCCTGAAGGAATCTCAGGAGCTTGACCTGGACCGAAGGGGGGAGTTCTCCGATCTCGTCTAAAAAAAGGCTCCCCCCGTCCGCCTCTTCAAACCTGCCGAGCCTCCTTGCCGTGGCCCCCGTAAACGAGCCCTTCTCATGGCCGAAAAGTTCGCTCTCAAGGAGGGTCTCCGGCAGGGCCGCACAGTTGACCACTGTCATCGGTTTTTCAACCCGGGGGCTCAGGGTATGGATGAGCCTTGCCATGAGTTCCTTTCCGGTCCCGCTCTCCCCCTGTATGAGCACGGTGGCCCTGCTCGGGGCTACCCTCCCGGCCAGGTTTATCACATGGTCCATGGACTCACTCTTAAAGACAATATCCCCGGCGGTAACACCCTTTCTACCTAATTCCTCGCGGAGAATCCTGTTTTCCCTGACAAGGGTGCGTCTCTCTGAAATCCGGTCCATGAGGATGAGCAGTTCATCCAGGTCTATGGGCTTTGTGATATAGTCCGCGGCCCCGGTCTTCATGGCCCTGACAGCGGTTTCAACAGTCCCATAGGCGGTCATCATTATCACGTCAACCTCCGGGTTGACGCGCTTTACCTCCTTCAGCAGTTCCATGCCGTCCATCCCCGGCATCTTATAGTCTATGAGAAGGAGTTCGAAGTAGCCTTGCCTCAACTCCTGCAAGGCCTTTTCACCATTTTCAGCCTCTGACACCTGATGGCCCTGGTCCCTGAGGAAATCACGGAGTATCTCTCTCTGGGACTGACCATCCTCCACCACCATGATGCTCAACGGGCTTGTTCCATTCATGGTTGAGAGCCCCCGTGTGTTTCAGGGTTTACGGGCAGGAAGATCTCAAAGGTGGTGCCTTTCCCATGTCTGCTGATGACCCTTATCTCCCCTGAGTGTGCCTGAACAATTTCATGGGCCAGGGCCAGACCCAGCCCGAGTCCCTTTTCCTTGGTTGTGTAGTAGGGGTTGAAGATCTGATCCATCTCCCGGGGACTGAGCCCCGAACCCGTGTCTGAGATGGTGATCGTTACCCCTCTTCTCCCTGCACGGGCAGCAGAAAGGGTCACTGTACCCCTGTCAGGAGTTGACTCCATGGCGTTTTTGACAATGTTCAGAATCGCCTGTTTCATCTTATCAGAATCGATGGACGCCATGAGCGGATATTCGTTGAGGCTGGTCTCCAGCCTTATCCCCCGGGAGCCGGCCTCGCTATCCATGAGGAGAACGATCTGTCTGAGGAGATCCGTAACATCCTTGTCCTTCAGCACCGGCCCCTTCACCCTGGAAAATGCGATAAACTCTTCAATAATGCGGTTAAGCCTCTGGATTTCGTCCCGGATGACCCCTTTCAGTTGAAGGAGGTTCTCCTTTTTGAGCCTCTGACAGGCCATGCTGATGGCATTGAGCGGATTTCTGATCTCATGGGCCACGCCCGCGGCCAGGCGTCCCATGGCGGAGAGCCTTTCCGCACGGTTGAGGCGCCTCTCCATTTCCCTCATCCTGGCCAGGTGCCTGTTCTGATTCCTGTAAAGGACCCACATCGACACCATGGCCATGAGGGCCATGAAACACATGAAGATAATTCCCCTGCCCCGTTCCTTCTTGAGCATCTGATCTGCCGTAGCCCTTGAAAGGCTCAGACGGGCCGTACACGGGATATCAGGGTCCACCAGAACGGGCGCAGCCACTTCAAGCATCTTTTTTCCGTGCCACTCAAATTTTCTCCCCGAAACGCCGGCAGATTCTGTGGAAACAGGAGGTATGGCAGGAGTTGCCCCGGTCCCCATGGGCTGCTCCACCCACTGAAAAATGACCCTTCCTCCCCCGTCCGTTACCACAAAATAGCCCGTGTCAGGGCTCGGATTCGCCTCCTCGACGGCCCTTTGGAAGGATAGTCTTAACTTCCAGAAGGAAAAACCTTCCTCATCCAGGAGGAGAATAATGGTCCCCTTTCCCCACCTGCGTCTGAGGGCAAGGGATGGAAGCCGGTCTCCGGTGTTCTCTCCAGAGAAAAGGTCCACCCATATCTCTTTCTCCCCCCTGATCACAGGTCCCGCCGCCTTGAGGATATATGCGGGCACGGGCCTGTTGGCAAAGGTGATTGTCCCCTCGGGATCAAGGAGGGCAATCAGATGGAGTCTTTCCCTGTCTGCCGTTGAGATCAGACCCTGATCATCGGGGTCTTTGCCCATCCTTTCAAAATCGATCTGCTGGGCCACATCTAAAAGGGCCAGGACCACTGCCTCCCTGAGGGAGAATGCCTCATCGGTGATCCCTGGGCCCGCACCACCCTCATGCAGGGAATAAGACGCGTGGTCCAGTACCTGATAGTTGTATCTTGCGGCCTGCTGGATGTTCCTTATGATCTCCATACCCCGCTCTTCCATATAGCCCACAAGGGTCTTATCAAGGGTCCTCAGGTCCATAAGTCCGGCGATCAGGGCCAGGGAGACCAGGATAAGGGAGACAAGGGCCACGGCCAGGGGCTGGAGAAAGGGCCCGGAGCGGAGCCGGGAGTTCCTGGAGAAAGATCTCTTTTTACTAAAGGGCATAGATCAATACTCCATGTTCATCACGGCTTTGTCAATATTCATTAGTTCCCGCAAGGGAGGGTTTCGACGGTTTTGTCGACGATCCTCTCTTTCCTCGACAGATCTTGCCTGATCCTCCTCTGTTCGAAAATGGAAAAGCTCTCTGATGTGTGAGAGATTACTCAAATATGTCAATATGTTATGGGTGGTACCGCGTTTATGGCACGGTTCATGCTGTTAAGAAGGGCGAAAGATGAACCCTAAGGGATTTTCCTGGTTCACGATAGATCAACTTTGACCACAAGGAGGTACAGTCCAATGAAAAAGATCACAATTGTCACGGCGGTTATTCTGCTGATAGGCTCGGCCACACTGGTAATGGCAGGCCCCAGGGGCTCTGGGGGCAGGTGGGGAGGCGGTTGGTGCGCGGCCCGGTTTGATGTGGCCCCCCTTAACCTGACGGATGAACAGGCTGAAAAGGTCAGAGTCCTCCGTGAGTCC
>DREN01000004.1 GCA_011051075.1 Deltaproteobacteria bacterium
GGTCCTTGCCTGCTCCTAAGCTGTAATCCAACCAAGGGGACCCACGTTCTGTGGAGTATTTTGTTGCGTCCTTTAGAAAAGAGGCCCCCACGGACTAAGGGCAACCGCACAGGTCGAAAAATCTGGGACCACAGGCCTTTCACCCCGCCCTGGCGGAACCAGAGGCACAGGGTTCTTGACAAGTTGCCTCTACTCCCACAGATGACGCTGACCTGAATGTGAAAGGATCCAGGGGCCTATATGAAGAGAGAAAACAGGGTTTACCTTTTGCGGCACGGCCAGGTAAGGGGTTACGAGGACTTTCCCGCATATGGCCATACCGATGTGGACCTGACCGAGACAGGGATTTTGCAGATGGAACGTATGGCCGAACGCCTGCGACTCACCGAACCCGCGGCCATCTACTCAAGCGATCTCAAGCGATCCGCCATTGGCGCCCGCTTAATAGCACGGCATCACGATGTGCCTCTCCACTTCCTTCCCGAGCTGAGGGAAATGAACCTTGGCGACTGGGAGGGCCTGACCCTCTCAGATATCATGCGTGATTTCCCTGAAGAGCTGGAGAAAAGGGAGGCGGGCCTGATCAACTACAGGCCCCCGGGGGAGGGAGAGTCTGTTGCCGACCTCTCAGGGAGGATCATGCATGTTTTTGAGGGAATCCGCGTTGAACAGGAGGGGAACGACATCATCATCGTTGCGCACGCAGGGGTTAACAGGGTAATCCTCTGCGCGGCCCTGGGCCTGGACCTTGACATGATGTACAATATCCATCAGAGTTACGGGTGCCTCAATATCATTGACTATTTTCCCCAGTCAACCCTGGTACATCTAATAAACGGTTAAAGGAAAGGACAGATCATGGGCTTGAGGGGCAGGAGGATGGGAGCATCAAGATGAGAACCGTACAGGGAAAGGTGATGGTATGAGTTCTTCAAAGGTCGCTCACAGCATGGAGAAGCGCCTCTCAGATCCCCATGGGACCAATGCCGTTCTGAATAAGGCTTCGTCACTGCGGGAACTTGGGTTGACCAGGGAAGCCGTTCAGGAATACGGAAAACTCCTGAAGACCGGGTGCCATCCTGGGAAGATCATTCCGGGTCTGGTGGACTGTCTTTCAAAAACCAATTCACCTTCCAATCTGATAGAGCGCATAGAGGAGCTTATCAGGCAGTACAAACTGGATCGCGCAAGACTCTCCCAGATCAGGTATTACGTTGCCATGGAGATGGAAAAGATGGGCTTTCAGGACCTGGCCCTGGACCTATACAGGGCTGCGGCTAAAACCGACCCCGGCAATAAGGGTGTGAAACAGAAGATCGATCAGATTGTTTCGAGAATGGCCCCCTCCTCAAGGTACGATTACCTGCTTAACAGGGGTCTGATAACCCAGGGCCAGTTGCAGGAGGCCCTGTCCGTGGCCAAAAGGGTGAAGAAAAGCGTCGAGTTTATCCTCATGAAGCAGTTCAGACTGAAGAAGGAGGATATAGGAAAATCCCTCTCCCTTTTTTACGGATGCCCGTTCAAGGAGTTTGATCCTGAGGCCCCGGTGCCGGTTGAGCTCCTCGGGAACCTGAAAAAACCTTTCCTCCTGCACGATCTGTGGGTGCCTTTGAGCTGGAGCAAGGATGGTGTGGAGATACTGATCGACGACCCGTGGGATCTCAGGAAAACCGGTCTGATCAGGGGGCTCACCAAGACCAAGAAGATAAACTTCTGTGTGGGAATCAGAGAGGATATACAGAAGTTCATCTCTCTCTTTTTTGACGCAAAAGCGGAAAAGGCCACCCAGGATATGATCGCCGAGCTGGATCTAATCCCGGATATCGCCTTTGACGAAGGGGATGAAGAAGATGCAGGGATGGCCGAGGAGGTGGACGAGACCTCAAGCCAGGTGGTGAGGCTTGTGGACCAGGTCATTGTGACCGCCCTCAGGAAGAACGCCTCGGACATACACATTGAACCTTCACCCATTACCAACAGAACCACCATCCGTTTCCGTCTGGATGGGGTCTGTCAGGAGTATATGCAGGTCCCCAACTCCATGGCAAGGGGGGTTCTCTCCAGGCTCAAGATCATGGCAGGTATAGATATAGCCGAGCGACGTCTCCCCCAGGACGGTAAGATCAAGTTCAGACGTAAAGGGATCCCCCCCCTTGACCTGAGGCTGGCGACCCTGCCCACGGCAGGAGGACATGAGGACGCCGTATTGAGACTCCTGGCCTCGGCCGGGGCCCTCAAGCTGGATGAAATGGGGTTGAGCGAACGGAACCTGAACGTCATGAAGAGGATCCTTGTGAAGCCCTACGGACTCATACTGGCGGTGGGACCCACCGGATCGGGTAAGACCACCACCCTTCACTCGGCCCTCAACCACATAAACAACCCAGGTCTCAAGATATGGACGGCCGAGGACCCCGTGGAGATCACTCAGCCCGGGCTCAGACAGGTGGAGGTAAAACCCAAGATAGGGCTCGATTTCGCCACGGTAATGCGGGCATTTCTGAGGGCCGATCCCGACGTGATCATGATCGGGGAGATGCGGGATAATGAGACCGCCTCCATAGGCATAGAGGCGTCTCTTACCGGGCATCTGGTTTTTTCCACCCTGCACACCAATAACGCCTCTGAAACCATAACAAGGCTTCTGGACATGGGACTGAACCCCCTGAACTTTGCAGACGCCCTGTTAGGGGTACTGGCCCAGAGGCTGATCAGGAAGCTGTGCACCAACTGCCGGAAAAAGTACCACCCCTCGAGGGAGGAGTTTGAAGCCCTTGTCGCGGAATATGGAGAAGAGGCCTTCAGGTCCCGCACAATCAAGTACGGCCCCAAGCTTATACTCTCCCGTCCGTCAGGATGCGAGGCATGTTCGGGGACCGGCTACAAGGGGAGGATGGCGATCCATGAACTGCTTGAAGGCACTGCTGCCATAAAGAGACTGATAAAAAAGGAGGCGGTCACCGAAGAGATCTTTGCTCAAGGTGTTAGAGACGGTATGACAACCTTGAAACAGGACGGCATCATCAAGGTGCTGTCAGGGCTTACGGATATCGCTGAAGTGCGCAGGGTGTGCATTGAATAGTGGACCTGGATTAAAGGGAAGCGGGGATGAGTCTGATGGCAAAAAAGGCCCTGGTTGTTGATAACGATTTTTTTTTCGTGGAATTCCTGGCACAACTCCTTGAGGAGAGGGGATACCAGGTAATCAAGGCCCTGGACGGCAAAGAGGGCCTGGCCAAGTTCAAGCATGGGCCTTTTGATATCCTCTTTACCGACCTTATCATGCCCAAGATAGATGGAGCGCAACTGATCAAAATCGCGCGCCAGAGATTCTCTGGATCCCACTTCTCCATCATAGCCATATCAGGGGCGATCATAGAGCGACAGGAGGATCTCTTTTCCATAGATGCCGATTACTGCCTTGCCAAAGCTCCTCTGGAAAAAATGGAAGATGATCTTAATGCCCTCCTGGACCGGCTTGAACAACACGGGGTTTCTCCCGGGGAGGACCTGAGGATCATCGAACCCGGTTCCCTCTACCCCAGACAGGCCACCACCGAACTGATCGAAAACCTGAATTTCCAGAAGGCGGTTACCGAGAGTATAGGGCTGGGCGTAGTGGTGGTTGACAGGGACGTGAAGATCATCAGCGCCACTTCCCGGGCCCTTGAGATAACGAAAAAATCTCTCGATAAGATACTCAACAAACCGGTTACTTCTCTGCTCCCCAAGGGGGGACGGCCTCCACTGGTCCATGCCCTTAAGACCGTTGCCAGGGATCCGGAGCTGGACAGAATCAGCCTTATGGTGACCCTGGGGGTCAAGCGGGTACGATTGGTGGTATCTCTTCTGAGGTTCATGGGGGACGTGGCCGGCTGGATCGTCGCCATGGAGGAGGTTGATGAATAAAGAGGTCGCATTTCTCCACCCTCTCTTATGCTCATAGACTTCCAGATAAAGATTTTGGACTGCGTTATCGGTCGGAATCGTCGACGACGTACTATGGGTACGACTTACTCCGATTACTCCCTCTGGCCTTGCCAAAATCATTATCTGAAACTCTATCAGATCCCCTGCTGGATGGAGAAGTACTCGACAATACCCCGGGTAAATGCCTCTATGGTATATTCCTCGGGAATCAGGTCCACCCTGAAGCCGTTATCCTCAGCGGTCCTGGCGGTAACCGGTCCGATACAGGCCACCGCCACACGGCTCATCCATCGGCAAAGCTCCCCCTTGTGAGGTCCGAACATCCCCACAAAATTTGTGACTGTTGAGGAACTGGTGAAGGTAACCATATCTATGTCCCCTCCTGCGAGCAGTTCCTTCACCCTGCCGGTATGGTGGTCCGGGCTGACAGTCTGGTAGGCGGAAACCACGTCCACATCGGCCCCTGCCCGGCGCAACTGCTCGGGCAGCACCTCCCTGGCCCTTGCAGCCCTGGGAATAAGGATCTTCAGGCCTTTGATTCCCCCGGATTCAAGAAAAGATTCCACCACCGCCTCGGCCCGGTACTCATCGGGCATCAGATCCGGTCTGATCCCCATATCACCCCACGGGGCCCCTGTCTTGGGTCCGATAACGCCGATCTTTATCCCATTCAGATCCCGCACATCCTTTCCCAGATGCCCTAACCGTCTGAGAAAAAACCTGACCCCGTTTACAGAGGTAAAGAGGAGCCAGTCATAATCATCTATTGTTCTGATGGCCCGGTCAAGGGGGCCCTGGTCCTCCGGCGGGGTCACCTCTATGGTGGGGAATTCAACACCCTCCGCACCAAGGTCCCTCAGTTTCCTGAGAAATCCGCTGGCCTGCTCCCTGGCCCTGGTTACGACGATCCGCCTGCCGAACAGGGGCCTGGTCTCAAACCAGTTCAGGTCGTCTCTCAGTGTTACAACCTCACCCACCACGATAATGGCGGGGGGACGAATCCGGTTTTCTCTGGCCAGGTCGGCGATATTCCCGAGGTTTCCCACCACTGTTGTCTGCTCGGGCAGGGTGCCCCTCCGGATGAGGGCCACAGGTGTCCCGGGAGGGCGACCGCAGGACATGAGGCGATCGGCGATCCCGGGGAGGTTCCCCACCCCCATGAGAAAGACCAGGGTCCCGGCCCCGGTGGATAACTTTTCCCAGGCGATCTCCGATTTTTCCTTGAGGGGATCTTCGTGGCCGGTGATAAACGCAACGGTGGAGGTATGATCGCGATGCGTAAGGGGGATTCCCGCGTAGGCAGGCACAGAGATAGCCGAGGTTATGCCGGGCACGACCTCAAAATCCACCCCGGCCCTGCACAGATCCACGGCCTCTTCACCCCCACGGCCGAATATAAAGGGGTCTCCCCCCTTGAGTCTGACCACAACCCTCCCTTCGCCGGCCTTCTGAACGATAAGTTCATTTATGGCCGACTGGCCCATGGTGTGGGAACCGGCCTTCTTTCCAACGTATATTAACTCGGTCCCCTCTCCGGCGTATTCAAGGAAGGCCCTGTTGGCCAGGTAGTCGTAAATAACCACATCCGCCTTTTCCAGGCACTCCCTGCCCTTCAGGGTGAGAAGACCGGGATCTCCGGGACCCGCCCCTACCAGATATACCTTCCCCTTTCCAGCTCTTGTCATCGGGACTGGAACTCCTTTCCATATATCCTTTCAAGTATCCTGTCCGCACCGGCTGCAAGGAGCCTTCCCGCCAGGGCCGTACCTATCTCCCCTGCCTGATCCGCCGTTCCAAAGATCTGGTCCCTCAGTATCGTTGTACCGTCCAGTTCCGCCACCATCCCTTGAACAAAGAGGCGGCCCCCTTCCAGCAGGGCAAGTCCGGCAATGGGAACCTGGCAGCCCCCTTCAAGCTCTTTCAGGAAGGCCCTCTCGGCAATAACACAGGTTCTTGTGGGTTTGTGATCAAGGAAGTGAAGTAGATCAAGGGTCCGAACGTCGTTTTGCCTCACCTCTATGCCCAGGGCACCCTGCCCCACTGCAGGAAGGACCTGGTCAAAGGAGAGGAGGTGGGTTATCCGGCCGGAAAGCCCCAGACGACTGAGCCCCGCAGAGGCCAGGATAACCGCGTCAAGATCACCCGATTCAAGTTTACTAAGCCTGGTGTCCACGTTCCCTCTCAAAGGAACCAGTTCCAGGTCGGGCCTCAGGTGGAGCAACTGGGCCCCCCTTCTAAGGCTGCTGGTGCCCACCCTTGCACCAGGGAAAAGCTGATCAAGGGTCTCCCCTTTGGCGGAAATAAGGGCATCGGCCGGGTTTTCCCGCTGGGGAAAGGTGGAAAGCATAAGCCCGTCGGGCA
Organism: Deltaproteobacteria bacterium; assembly: GCA_011051075.1. Taxonomy (GTDB): domain Bacteria; phylum Desulfobacterota; class DSM-4660; order Desulfatiglandales; family Desulfatiglandaceae; genus Desulfacyla. The sequence goes on from DREN01000004.1 coordinate 6,292, forward strand.
GTTCAGCGGGCACATCCTTCATGCTGTGGACCGCCAGGTCAACCCTGTTCTCCAGCAGGGCCTCCTCGATCTCCTTCACGAACAGGCCCTTGCCCCCGATCTTGCTGAGGGGGGCGTCCACGACCCTGTCCCCCGTGGTCTTGATCCTGACCAGCTCAACCCTCACATGGGGGTGCCTGGCCTCGATTTCGCCCTTTACCCATTGGCTCTGCATGAGGGCCAGCCTGCTTCCCCTTGTGCCTATTTTCAGGTTCATAAGCTCTTCCGTGGTAACTTCTCAAAAACTCCGGGCGACTGAAGCCTACAAAAACGGACTATTGGTCCCGGATTTATTGAGAAGATGCCTTCCGTGAACGGAGCAGAAATCGCGCCAGCTCCAGATCGAGGGGGGTTGTCACCTTTATGTTATCCTCCGATCCTCTTACCACCCTGACCCTGATCCCCATCCTTTCAATGAGAAGCGCATCGTCGGTAGCCCCTTCCCACCCCTCCTCCACGGCCCTCTGATGGGCCTTGAGGATATCCTGGAACCGGAAGGCCTGGGGGGTCTGGACCATCCACACCCTTTCCCTCTGACAGGTCTTTACCACGTATGCTGAGTGGCCAACCTCCTTAACCGTCTCCTTGGCAGGTAGCGCCGCTATGACGGCCCGGTCCGCGGCTGCCCCCTGTACGACCCGTTCTATGAGGTCTTTGTCCACAAGGGGCCTGACACCATCGTGGATCAGGGCAAGGTCAAACCCTCCTTCCGCAGCCTCAAGTCCCAGCCTGACGGAATCCATTCGGCGCCTTCCCCCGGGGGCTATCCTTTTCACCTTGGTGAAACCGAATCTGTCCACGATCTCTCTGCTGCAGTACTCCATCTCAGTCTGAGGGACCACCAGGACAACTGCGGCCACATGGTTCGATTCCTGAAAGGGCCCAAGGGTCTGGGCAAGGACAGGCCTGCCCTCGAGGCTGAGGAACTGCTTGGCCCGTCTGCTTTTCATGCGGATACCCGATCCTGCCGCAGGGATTATGGCCACTGTCCTTAGGGTTGCATGGTTGCTCATGGGCTCCAGTCTTAACCTGTCAGGCATGTTCAAAAAAGAAAAGCAGGGCCTGGGAAACTGGAGATTTCCTTTGACCTGCTCGGGTTTGTAACGGTTTTCAGCCCTGGGCCACCTTCCTCGTCTGCTTTTTCAAACGGTTGATTCGACGGCGGAGGATCTCCACACCCTTTTTGTCTTTTGCGGCCCGGGCCTGCTCCCTCCTCTCTCTGAGCTGAACGATCTTTTTCTTGACTTCTTTTACGTCTACCTGGAGCTTGACTTTTTTCTTTTTACCCTTTCCCGGTTCTTCCTCCTCAATACCGTAGTACTCCCTGATCACGGCGATGAGGTCGGGTTTTTGCATGGCATGGACCCCTGTGAGGCCGGGGATCTCCATAGCCACCTCCTTGAGCTCGGGGGCGGTCATCTTGCTCAGGGGTTTTTCAAACTCAGGCTTCTTTACGTTGTTTTCCGTGGTTTCTTCCTTGGTTTCTTCTTCCATTATCAGATCTCCTCTTTACTCATCTCTTCTTGAAACAGCTGAACCTGATCTCTTTTTAACACACTCCGCCGGCTGACTCAACCCCATAGTTGCCAACCGGCAACGGGCAAATATGTGATAGACCCCTATTCTGTCTCCAGGGGAGGAGCCACAGGGGTCTCCTACCCCTTTTCCCTGTTCTTGATAAAGGGTGTCAGGAGGTCGATGGGGATGGGGAAGAGGGTGGTGGAGTTGTTCTCCGCTGATATCTCTCTGAGGGTCTGGAGGTATCTCAACTGGAGGGCCTCGGGGTACTTCTGGATAATCCCCGCTGCTTGAGCCAGCCGGTCCGCGGCCTGATACTCTCCCTCGGCGTTGATGATCTTTGCCCTCCTCTCTCTTTCTGCCTCGGCCTGCTTGGCCATGGCCCTCTGCATCTCCTGGGGCAGATCGATATGCTTGACCTCCACGGTGGCAACCTTTATGCCCCACGGATCGGTATGCTTGTCCAGGATGTTCTGGAGCCGGGTGTTGATCTTTTCCCTCTCTGACAGGAGTTCGTCCAGCTCCACCTGGCCGCAGACGCTTCGCAGTGTGGTCTGGGCCAACTGGGATGTGGCAAACAGGTAGTTCTCCACCTCAATGGTGGCGTTGGTGGGGTTCATTACCCTGAAATAGACCACGGCATTCACCTTCACAGACACGTTATCCTTGGTGATCACGTCCTGAGAGGGAACATCCATAGCAACCAGACGGAGGCTCACCTTGACCATCTTATCGATCACGGGGATAAGGATAATAAGCCCTGGGCCCTTGGTCTTGATAATCCGGCCGAGACGGAAGATCACACCCCTCTCATACTCCTTCAACACCCTGATGGCCGATGCCAGGAAGAGGACGACCAATACTACCGCTAAGATATAAAACATAGTTCCCTCCTCTTATAACCGGTTGAGTTTTGAGTGGCAGAACGGACAACGGGTCAGGGTCACGGACCATCAACCCGGGGTTTCAGTGCCCTTTTTACACTGAGCATGAGGCCGTTGATACCAATCACCTCCACCTTTTCGCCAGGCTCGATCTTCTCCTTTGAAAGGGCCCGCCAGTACTCTCCGTGAACAAAGACGAGGCCTTCGGGATCGATCACCTCTTTGACCTCGCCGAGCTCTCCCACAAGCCCGTCAGATCCCCCCATCGGTTTCTTGTGGATGGCCTTGAACGCGAGCCCTGCCACCACCACAAAGAACCCTCCCACAAGGAGTATGGTGGGCATCATGAGCTTCAGGGAGACCCCTATTCCCTCAAACAGCATGATAGACCCCAGGGTAAGGGAAATCAATCCCCCGATGGAGAGTATACCGTAACTTGCCACCTTCAGCTCTACAATAAAGAAGATAATGGCCAGGATAATCAGGATAAGGCCGGCGTAGTTCACCGGAAGGGTCTGAAAGGAGAAAAAGGCCAGGACAAGGGATATGGCGCCGATCACACCGGGAAAGATGGCCCCTGGATGGGAGAGTTCAAAGTAGAGCCCGGCTAATCCGATCATCATGAGGATATAGGCTATGTTGGGGTCACTGATGGTCTTGAGTATCTTGTCCCTTAATCCCGGTCTGTAGTGCACCTTTTTCAGGCCCGCGGTGCGGAGTATGGTCTTCCCCGCAGGCATTGCCACCTCCCTGCCGTCAAGATCCTCAAGCAGGTGGTCCAGGTCCTTTACCACCAGGTCCACCACATTTTTGGCCAGGGCCTCGTCAGCGGTGATCGAGACACTCTCCCGGATGGCCTTTTCCACCCATTCCCCATTTCGCCCCTTGTCTTCGGCAATCCCCCTGGCATATGAGGCCATGTCGTTTACCACCTTTTCAGACATGGTCTTTCCTATCTCCTTGCCGCCAGCGGTTACCGGATGGGCAGCCCCTATATTTGTGCCCTTTGCCATGGCCGCAACGTGGCCCGCCACCGTGATCATGACCCCTGCCGAGGCCGCGCCTGCCCCCCTCGGACCCACGTAAACCACCACCGGGACCGGGGAGTTGAGTATGGCCTTTATAATGGAACGCATGGAAGAGGCCAGACCGCCCGGCGTATCGAGCCGGATCACGGCCAGGGCCGCCCCCTCCTCCTTTGCCTTTTCAAGCCCCCTGAGGACGTACAGGGCCGTGCCCGGGTTGATGGGGCCTTCTAATTCGATGATCATCACCTCACGGTTCGTGGAATCAGGATTAGGGGTATCGGCAACACTCCAGCCCGGGAATAAGATAAGGGCAATCAGGACGAGGCTCAAGATAGGGGGGCGTGCCTTAGCCATTGGTCTTTACCTCCAGACCCATTCGCTTCATTATCATCTTGATATCCTCCCAGGTCTCTCTCTTTGCCGATGGGTTTCTGAGGAGATAGGCCGGGTGAAAGGTGGGCATCAGTGGTATCCCTGTAAACTCATGCCAGGCGCCCCTCTCACGTGTGACACTGAAGTCTCTTCTAATGAGGGTCTGGCAGGCTACCCGGCCCAGGCAGCAGATTACCCGGGGGTTTATGATCTGGAGCTGTCTTTTCAGGAAGGGGAGGCATGCCTCGATCTCATCGGTCTCGGGATCGCGGTTCTTGGGGGGATGACATTTGACCACGTTACAGATGTACACATCCTCCCTGGTCAGACCCATGGCATTTTCAATGATCCTTGTCAGCAGTTTCCCCGACTCCCCCACAAAAGGCCTCCCGGCCAGATCCTCGTCATGTCCTGGTCCCTCGCCCACGAACACCAGGTCCGCCGAGGAAGAGCCCTCTCCAAAGACCAGGTTCTTTCTCCCCCTGTGAAGCTTGCACCTCCTGCAGTCGCCAAGGTCCTCTCGCAGATCCTTAAGCGATGCGGATCTTCCCCTGTGTGGCCCGGTTGCGGAGCTGTGTTCGGGGATCTGGGAGAGCCCGGATTTATCGGGACCCGGGAGTTCCAGGGAGCTGGCAGGGAGGGGGGGAGGACCGAGGCCGATCTCCTGATACGCCATGAGAAGTTCCCTGGTGTGGTAAAAAATATCCCTGATTTCCTGTTCAACCCTCAAGCCTGGCCTCCCTCAGGGCCCGGGCCCTGTCCAGCACAAGATCGGCCACCCTATCCTTTGCCATGAGGGGGACCTCCTCCACACGGCCGTCCCTGTAGATGAATTTCACAAGGTTGGTGTCTGTCTCAAACCCCGCATCCTTTCTTGACACATCGTTTGCCACGATCATATCAAGGTCCTTTGATCGGAGCTTTTTTTCCGCGTTCAAAAGCAGATCCTCGGTTTCCGCGGCAAATCCCACCAGGATGGTACTGGAATCTCCCCTTTCGGAGCCTAATTCAGCCAAGATATCAGGGTTTTTCACTAAGTGGAGTGACAGGGATTCGGCCCCCTTCTTAATCTTCTGCCCCGCGTATTCCCGGGGCCTGTAATCGGAAACCGCAGCCGCCTTGATTATTATATCACATCCGGACCGATTCTCAAACACGGTCCGTTTCATCTCCTCGGCCGTCTTGACCGGGAGGAAAGTGAGACCTGAAGAGGGGTTGAGGCCCGTGGGACCGCTCACAAGGATCACCTGTGCCCCCCTGCGCACCGCGGCCCTGGAAATGGCGTAACCCATCTTGCCCGAAGACCTGTTGGAGATATATCTCACAGGATCGATGGGCTCTACGGTGGGACCGGCGGATATCATGATCTTCAGACCGGATAAGTCCTGACGGGACAGGAGCATCATGGCCCGTTCCTTTATCATGGCCGGTTCAGGGAGCCGACCGGGGCCCTCGGTGCCACAGGCCAGGTCCCCCCGGGTCGGGTCCATTACCATGAACCCACGTTTTTCAAGGAGGTTGAGGTTCTCCTGTACCGCCCGGTTCTCAAACATCTTCACGTTCATGGAGGGACATATCAGTATCTTTGCCGTGGCCGCTAACACGCAGGTGGAGAGGAAGTCGTCCCCGATCCCGTGGGCCATCTTCCCGATGAAGTTGGCCGTGGCCGGGGCGATAATAATGAGGTCGGATTCCTGGCCCCACCGGATATGGTCTATGGCCGACCCTTCCCTGTGAAACATCCGATGGATCACCCTCTCTCCGGAGAGGGCCTCAAAGGTGAGAGGGGTCACGAATCTGGTGGCGCTTTTTGTCATGGCCACCCTCACCATGAGATCCTCCCTCTTCAGGAGCCTCACAAGCTCGGCCGCCTTGTAAGCGGCAATCCCGCCGGTTACACCAACTATAACCTCTTTGCCGTTCATAGGTACTCCTCTTAAGATTCAGACAGACGTTACTCCGGCACACCTGCGCACATGGGTCTTTCAGAAACCTGGGGCCCGGCCGGAAACCGTTATATGACTTCTCGGATTCTGTTGTGTCCAAGTCCCCGGGGAAAAAGCCTAAGCATCTCCATTATCGGAAATATACACGATTATTGCACAAGACGGAGACAGATGTAAAGTCTTGAATATGAAGGATTCCAGGCGCGGATAAAATCCTTCGGCCGTGGGTGAGCGAAATACAGCCATGTTCAAAGGCTGGCCCCTGGCAGGACGAGCCTGGGGTCTCGGGTTGGGAAGAGCTGAACCATCAGGAGGGACGGGATCAGATATGAACAGTCTCCCTGAACCCGAAACCAAGGCTGTTGTCCAGGTAGTAGATGAGTGTGGGATCAAATTTATAAAGCCTCACGTGAAACCGGTCCCGAAAGGCGTTCAGATCAATGGCCTGCTCCTCTGAGAAAAACTTTCGGGTGAACCCGAACTTTTTGAGATATCTTCCGATGGCCTCAATGGCCTCTATCTTTCCGGTCACCTCGTATACGACCCCTGACATCTGAATCCCCCGGATATCTTCCCACGAAGAGCTGCCTGAATGTATGGCAGCGGAGACTGGGCAGCCTGGCATGGACTCCCGGATATGTCTTGAATCAGGATCGGAGAAGAAGTAGAAGGCAGATCTGGAAAAAACGTAGTAGACCGGGGCGGCCCATGCCGCATTGTCCTGGGCCGTGGCCAGGGTCATGGTGCTCTCACCCCGTATAAGCCCTGTGGCAAGGGTCCTCAGCCTGTTATGACTCACCTCTTTGGATTGTTTGTCACCCACGCCGGTCTGTCCCCCTCACACAGGGGCTTTCACAGGACACACCCCCCGAATGCCCCCGGGTCCCCATTATCCGGGCCCATCTCCTCTCAGCCCTTTCACCTCTTCAAGCAGGGCCGGAAGGATTGTGCCCGCCTCTCCCCTGATGAGGGCATGGGCAACCCCGTCGTAGGGGGTCTCGGAGAGGTTGACTATGACAAGGAAGGCCCCGTTTTCCCTGGCATGCCCCGGCAGGGCCGCGGCAGGATGGACCAGAAGGGTGGATCCCACCACCATGAAGAGGTCGGCGTTTCGCGCAAGCCCCGTTGCCGTTTTCAACTCATGCTCGGGCATTGCCTGGCCGAATGAAACCGTGTCTGACTTGAGATACCCCCCGCATTCACACTCAGGGGCCAGGTCCCCATCCTCTATGCGTCTGTGGACCTCGTCCAGGGGGAAGAGTCTTCCGCAGCTCATACACCGCACCCGCCTGGTATTGCCGTGGAGTTCTATGACCTTTTCCCCCGGAATACCTGAATCCTGGTGAAGCCCGTCAATATTCTGGGTGATTACCGCCTCCACAAGGCCCATGCGGTAAAGCCCGGCAACGGACATATGGGCGGGATTGGGCCTTGCCTTTACAAGGTCCGGGTATAGCTGGGCCTTCTGCCGCCAGAATTCTACGCGGGCATCCCTTGAGGACATGAACTCATCGAAGTAGACCGGCTGGAACTTGTCCCACAGGCCGCCCTGGCTGCGGTAGTCGGGGATCCCGCTCTCAGTGGATATGCCGGCCCCGGTAAAAACCAGATTCCTTCCCCCCTTGACCAGCTTTTCAGCCACAAGGGCAATCCTGTCATCCATTGTACCCTCTTAACATAACGGCCCTTACTCCCCCCCAAAGACCTGCTTCAGAAGGTCTGTCACCCTTGCAGCCGGGTCCCGGCGGATCTTCTTCTCCTCTTCGGCCAGCATGAGAAACAGTCCGTCAAGGGCCTGATTGGTCACATATTGATCCAGATCGAAACTCATGGACCCTGCAAAGGGTATATCTCTTACCCGAGCATCAAGGTCCTGATAGGCCCTGGTAACACCCACCCGGGACATGGTGGAACGTACGACAGGCTCGAACCCTGCAAAGAGCCTCTTCCTGGTGTTCCCCTCAAAATAGCGGGTGGCTGCGTCATCATCCCCGTCAAGGATCTTTCGGGCATCGGTAAAGGTCATCTTTTTCAGGCTTTCCATGAAAAGGGCCTTGGCCCGAGGTGCCGCCTCCTCAGCGGCCCGGTTCATGCTCAGTTCAAAGGCCTCCACCTGGGGACCGTATCCTGCTACCTCCAGAAGTCGCTTCACCTTCCTGACCGACTCGGGCAGGGGGATCCTTATCTTCGGGTTTTCAAAATAGCCGTTCAAAGCGGAGACCTTTTCCACCGCCTTGTCTGTGCCGATCTCAAGGGCCTGCCTCAGTCCATCGACCACCTCGCTCTCTGAGACACCTCCTTCCACCCCCACGGCCTTTTTCATCTGTTCAAGAAAATCCCCGAACCCTGCAACGGCAGGGGAGAGATGGAGACAGGTGGAAAACAACAGGGTCGCAACTGCCAATTGTCTCAGACGCTTCATAGGGCACCCTTCTTTCGGCCCGTGTGGCCGGTTGGTGGGGTTCTCTTTCCTGTGCGGTTATAGACTTCCAGATAAAGATTTTGGACTGCGTTATCGGTCGGAATCGTTGACGACGTACTATGGGTACGACTTATTCCGATTCCTCCCTCTGGCCTTGCCCAAAATCATTATCTGAAACTTTATATCTTCCTGCGGGGGACGATCAGGTTTCCTGCCCGTCCCCCTCCGTCTTTTCTTCAATGGCCTTGAGGATCTTCTCCGGGGTCATGGGGAAATCGGTCAGGGTCACTCCGATGGCATTGCTTACTGCAGCGGCATAGGCCTGGGCCGCGCTCATGGCTATGGACATGCCCGCCTCTTTGGCGCCGTGCGGTCCTGCCGGGTCCAGGGATTCGACTATGATGTTGTTGATCCTGGGCATGTCGCATGCCAGGGGAACCTTATACTCAAGTTGGGTGGGGTTCAGGCACCTCCCTCCGTCCCAGAAGTGGTACTCCGTCAGCATTCCGCCCTGGCCTCCCATGGCCACGCTTCCTTCGAACTGCCCCTCCACCACCATTGGGTTAAGGGCAAAGCCGCAATCCTGGGCCGCCGTTACCTCAACCGCCTTTACCATGCCTGTCTCCGGATCAACCTCCACCTCGGCTATGGTCGCCCCGAAGGAAAAGGCCTCGGACAGTTGCCCTTTCGGGTTTTTTACCCATTCCCTGGTATGATCCACCTTTGGGGCGTAGTGGCCCTCTCCTGAAACCGGTATTCCCTGAATAAGGCCCATGCGAACGGCCTTCTTGAGCGGGATGAAACGATCGGGACTCCCCACGACGAAGATCTTCTTGTCCTTCAGGACCAGGTCTTCAGGGTTGGCCTCAAGCGCCCCGGCAGCGATATGGAACAGCTTGGTCCGAGCATCAACGGCGGCGAGCCTCGCGGCGTTTCCTCCTGCAAAGGTGGTTACCATGGAATAGGAACCAGGGTCGTTGGGAGTCACCTCCGTATCCGCGGTAATCAGGGTCACATCGTCCATTTGGAGGCCCAGCTCCTCGGCCACCACCTGAACCAGCATGTTGTCGTTGCCCTGGCCGTTGTCCACCACCCCTGAAATCAGGGTGACGCCACCGTCCTCGTTGAACTTTATGATGGCCTGAGATCCGCCCCTTA
>DREN01000341.1 GCA_011051075.1 Deltaproteobacteria bacterium
GACAAAGAGTGAACGCACAAAGCGGTCCATGAGATCGGAGTAGGCGTGGGCCGCCTCGATCCCGGAAGCCTGTTCCAGTCTGGTCCTTATAAGGGGTTCCCTTGAGCTGAGGAACTCTGTTACAGCGTCATGGATCCTCTGCGTGCTATCAGATGGCGTCTCGATCCTCCTCGCCGGTACGGATACGGATGGCCTTTTCCACAGGGGTGACGAATATTTTTCCGTCTCCTATCTCACCGGTGTAAGCATGCTCCTTGATCGTCTCAACAACACGGGCTGCAAGGTCGGTGGCTACAACCACCTCCATCTTGATTTTGGGCAGAAAGTCCACCACGTACTCGGCCCCCCGGTAGATCTCCTTGTGCCCCTTCTGTCTCCCGAAACCTTTTACCTCTGTGATGGTAATCCCGCTCACCCCTAATTTCAGCACGGCGTCTTTCACATCGTCCAGCTTGAAGGGCTTGATAATAGCTTCTATCTTTTTCATGTCACATATCTCCCTTAGTAGCTTATGAGTAAATCTGTGCTCAAAAGGCGCACAAAATGTCTTAAAATCAAGAAGTGTAAAGTGAACTAAAGTGATCCAAAGTGACTAAAGTAATCTAAAGTGCCTAAAGTTCAAGGTCACTCTTGTCCAAAATCGGTTTTTCTTTGGACAGCATTTTCGGGCTAAAGACAGCCTGAATTTTCTGTTGATAAATGGGCCGTGTAAAATCAGATGCTTATCTGTCCAAAAAGCCGATTTCTACTTTATTTTGGACGGTAGTGGTTCAAGGTAATATTTAACATTTTCAAATTGTCTAAAGTTCTTAATCAAGGCCTTGAGAAAACCATCCGTATATAAAATGTCACGAAGTTCCTTAATTTTAGGCACTTCAAACTTTAGGCACTTTAGGCACTTAAATCCCACTCTTCCAGCCCGTCCTGCTCCACGTAGCTCACCTGTTTAGGCCTGACCTTCCTGTAGACCTTCAGGGGATCCTGTCTTTTTCCATCCACCATGAGGAGATCATCTTCGATTGAGATGCCGAAGAGACGTTCGTTTTCTTTCAGGAACGGCAGGATCAGCGCCCAGTCCCCCTTGTCCATGGGTACTACTTCGGTACCGTTGAGCTGCTGTTCGTCCACCAGGTGAAAGGGATCACGTACAAATATGGCCCCTCCCGAGGCCAGGGAAAACAGATTGGACCCGGGGTAGGGGGTGGGGGCCGGCCTGACAAGCCCCTGATCGTCAAAACCTATCCCGTTCAAGACCACAAAGCCCCCTCCGTTGTGGGGATCGCCCGCCATGAAGGATTCTCCCAGATAGTCCAGGCAGGTGCCGTTTATGACTACCCGTGGTTTCCCCACGGCGTTGATAAGGGGTCTGCCGGCCGCATTGCCCATGACATAGACCTCTCCCCCCTTTGCCCCGTACATAAAGGTCTGACCCACATCGCCGTAAACTACCATCTTCCCGGACTTCATGATCTGTCCCAACTGGTCCTGGGCGTCCCCATGCACGTGAATGTGGAGGCCGTCCATCCCTGAACCGAGATAATCACCCGAACTGCCGTAGATGTCTATGTGCACTCCCCCAGAGTCAGGTCCCAGGCCGCAGCCGTGAAAACGCTGCCCCTTGAGCCCGAAGACAATAAAGCGTCTCCATCCCCTGAAAAAGGCCTCTGACAGGAGTCGGCTGTCACAGTGATCACCTTCAGGTGGGAACAGGGAGGCGTCGATTATCAACGCCTTCTCACCGTAGGTGGGCCCCCTGAAGAACTGCCTGGTCTCCCAGTCTATGAGGCGGTAGGCGGATTTTACATCCTCCCTTCCGAGAGATGGAAAGTGATGAAAGATGGCGTCCAAGGTCTGGTTGATCATCTGAAGTATTGAGCGGCGTTTCTTATCGTGGAGGGGGTAACGCCTGTCTAAGAGCATGGTGAGGGCGGACAGGGCCACCTCGAAGTGGGCGTCACCCTTTAGCGACCACTCCTTTATCTCTTTCAGGCAGTCCATAAGGTCTGAGTAGTCCCAGTCACTGATTCCATCCTTCACGTACTGGTACAGGAGGTCAGGCCGCTGAAGGTGGAAGAACTCGGAGATGTCGAACCTGTCCTGGTTTTCTCCGGCCACCAGGTAGTAGACCTGCCCGGGCAGATAGGGTGACTGACCAGGCGGGGCCGTGATCCCGCGCCCGAACTTGTCAACGCAGGTCAGTTTTCTCTCAAGGGCGCCGCCCTCTCCCTTTTCAAGGTTGAAGGTAAAGGAGCCCCCGTCCGTATGACTCCCCCCGCGGGCGTTCCAGTACCTGTCCGCCACGGTTCCCACGCGTGGGTCTTCCGCTGCCAGGCTCTTGAGGGTGGCATCTATGGCCTGTTTCTCGGAACATATGAGCCCCACCTGCACCTGGCCGTCGTGAAGGGCAAAGACCTGGGGCCTCAGCATGGACGTATCGGTGATCCCGATGAGCTGAAGGCGATCGTTTCCGGTATCGTTCCTGGCGATTATGAAAAACCAGGGGCCGTCCGGAGATCCGTGGATATGGGAGGCCTGTATGGCACGGTACAGATGCTGCTTGTCTGCAGGCAACTGGTCAAAATCCCTCTCCATGGTGGGGGCCAGGGCCTCGATAACGTATTCAAGGGGATAACCATAGGTGCGGCTGTAGAGATCAAAGAGGAGGACAGAGACCTCAGTATCGGTGAGAAAAAGGGGGTAGAGGTTCCTCTGTCTCAGATACTCTGAGACCGAATGGTAGTTGGCAAAATCCCCGTTGTGGACAAGGGCCTCGTTGAGCCCGATAAAGGGATGGGCCCCTGCCGGATGCCATACCCGTCCCTTGGTGGGATAGCGTTGGTGTGCTATCCACACATGGGCCTTGAAGTTGTCGAGTTTGTAATACTGGACCACCTGCTCCGCATAACCGACGATCTTGAGTATGAAGAAGTTGCGTCCGTGGGATAGGACAAAGGCCCTCTGGCTCCCATAGGCGTCGTAGAAGGCCTTGTTGATCTTGAAACTGTTCTGGTAAACAAACTCATCTTCAGCCTGGCGCCTCTCCATTTGGGCTATGTTGTTCTCGGCCATGAATGCTGAAAGGACCTGGCTCTTCACCCTGACAAAAAATCGGAATACCTCCGGGGGCCGTACGGTCAGACCCCGGATATCCCTGTAATCGTTTATATGGGGGATACGTTCGGAGAAATGGACCTTGAAACAGGGCTCGATGAATCTTTGTTCAAGATCGTCAATAACATCTTCCTCCAGGGCGGCGATCTGGAGAATATAGTCGTTTTCGAGGATCTCTTCTGAAACTCCCAACATTGCCGGGTCAAAGCCCATGGCTGCAATACCGCCCCCGCGGCCGTTTCCCCTGTTGTGCATCTGTTTGGAGGGTTCAAATATATGTTTCCCCCGCACGGGTATGCTACAGGCAAAACCCGTTACGCCACAGCCCCCTTCGGCCTCGGTTTCATAGTAGGGCCTTGAGGGGAGGTCCATTACAAGGGGTTCTCTGGACCGTATGATTCTTTCTATCATCTGTTTTCGCGTCATCATAAAGACCTGTCGATTTCAGCTACGGCTCCCACAACTCTGTCCACGAAACACACGAAAAACACGAACAGTTGGAGGCTTAGATTGTAACCTTTATGCATTTTGCAAAGACCTTCGAAGCGGTTAAGGTCCTTCATTTACCGGGAAAGGTCTTCGGGATCAGAGGCTGCGTGAGTTGGCTCCAATTCCGCCTTCCGCAGAGCAAATCCCTCAATCCCTCAATTCCTAAATTCCTCAATCCCTAAACCCCGAATCCCGGTTTACCCGGCTCAGGCACTTTAGTCACTTTAGCTCAGTTTAAACACTTCGTTCCCTTTCTTCTTCCATATAATCCAGGTGAACCAGGCAGTCCGTGCGTCCCACCAGCTCCCTGAGGCTCTTCATGCCGAGCCTTTTCAATATCCTGATAAGTTCTTTCCGCCATGCCAAAAAGAGGTTTATTATACGCTGGGTTCCCCATTTTAGATCCATGAGCTGTACCAGTTCCTCGTCTGTTGTGGCGATCCCCCTGGCACAACCCCTGCCGCTCTCGCAGTTGTGACACCGGATGCACTCCAGGGCCACCAGGTCGGCGGTCCCGGTGCATACCCCGTCCGCGCCAAGGGCGATGATCTTGGCAAGGTCGTGGGGGGACCGGACTCCGCCGCTGGCGATCACGGTGATCTTGTCCCTGACCCCTTCTTCTTCTAAAAAGCGATGCACCTTGGGCAGAGCGTATTCAATGGGCATGGCAATGTTCTTCTTGGCGATATCAGGGGCGGCCCCCGTACCTCCATAGCTTCCGTCCAGGTGGATGATGTGGGCCCCGGCATAGTAGCTCCCCACGGCCACCATGTCCACGTCGGTGGGCGTGGATACCTTGACGGAGACCAGTGCCTTGGGGTTCATGGCCTTTATCCAGTCCACATGCTTCTTGTGGTCTTCCACGGAATAGACGCTGTGAAAGGGGAAGGGGGAGAAGAGCGGATATCCCACGACCGCCTCCCGCATGCGGGCCACGCCAGGGGTCACCTTGTCTCCCAGGAGGTGTCCCCCAAGGCCCGGTTTCGCTCCCTGGGCGTACTTGAACTCCACGATCTTGACCCGCTGGATGGTCTCCTCTCTGACCCCGAAAAGGCCCGTTGCCACCTGGGTTATCACATGGTCGTCGTAGGGCTTCAGTTCGTCTGGATAACCCCCCTCGCCGGTGCAGCAGAAGGTCCCCAGGGCCGCTGCCGCCTTTATGCGGCTGAGCATGGTGGTGATGCTCACCGAACCGTAGGACATACCACCCCCGTAAAAGGGCACCTCTATCCTGACCCTGTGGGCGTTATCACCCCTTCTGTTCAGTTCCACACCCACGTCCAGATCATCGTCACTTTCAAGGAGGGCCTGGTCCACTTTTTCAACAGGGGGGAATTTGATTCGCAGCTTGTCGAACCCGCCGGCAGACCCGCCGATCTTGTACTCCAGATGGGCCGGGGGCATGTTGCTGAACTCCGCCATATGCCAGGTGCTCACCAGGAGATCCGGGGTCCATCTGAAATCACCCATGGCATCAAAGTTGGGGTTTCTTCTGAGACTGAGGGCCTGGACAGGGCAGGCAGCGTGACAGGGTTCGGGGCATTCAACCCCAAGGCAGAGGTGGTGGTTCTCCACAAATACCTTCCCCCTTCTTATGACATGGACCCCCTGGGGGCATATCTCAACGCATTTTCCACAGGCGATACAGTCATCGGTCCTGCTGAGACGATATTTTCCTATGGCGTTTCTGAATCTGGACGGAGTTCTCCGTGCCTCGGGTAATCTATATGTATCAGGACTATTCAAGCTCACATCCCTCCTCCACCTGGCCCATGGACCCGAAAGTGGCCCGGTCCAGTTCCTCAAAAAAGATCGCTCGTCCTACCTCTCCCCTGAGCCTGCGGGCATCCCTGATCCCCATGGCCCCCATCACTTCCAGGAGCTGATTATGCCAGGCCCCCACCAGGTTTCTCACCCGCGATGCCACCCAGGATGGGGAGGCCCCCTGGATCTCCACCGGGCAGGACAGGCCCTTTGTGCACCGACGACACATCCTGCACTCCAGGGCGATGAGTATGGGGAAGTCGACGAAGACACCGTCCGCCCCGCAGATAATGGCCTTGGGCACGTGTTCTGCCATGGCAATACCGCCGCTGGAAAGAAGGGTTATCTCATCCCTGATGCCGGCTTCCACAAGCCTCAGGTGGACCGAACGTATCCCGTCCTTCAGAAATCCTCCATCCCCGCCCATGGAAACCCCGTTCCAGGCCGCCTCCATGTGGATTATGGAGACCCCGTCCTCTGCCAGGACCAACGCCCTTTCTTCGGCCCTATGATCCATGGGAAGCCTCACCGACATGAGCAGAGAGGGATATCTATCCTCCATCTCTCCCACAAGCCCTGACACTTCTTCGTTCCAGGGGACCTCAGCGACACGTGTCTCTTCGGTAATGGCCGGCGCCCCTGATTCTTCAGGGGAGATCATGGGTATCACCCAGGGAGCCGAACCCTCCGGGGTTGAGCTAATCATCTTCTGAGGGAGGGCCATGAGGGTGCCCAGGCCCTTTGCGGCCCTTGTCCAGCCGTTGATGGTGTCTTTGCTGATGGCCCCGAAGGTGGGCGTCCTCAGTATGATGGGGAGAGGGATATCGAGGATGCGGGCGGAGCCGCTTTCAAGCCCTTTCTCCTCATCAAAGGAGATGTGCCGTGTGGTTCTCCCCAGGTCAATGGCCGTGCTGATGTATTCACGGCCGTGGATCCCGTCCCTGGTGGGCCTGACGATCTCCGACATGTCGGTCCACATGGAATCGAACCCGGGGCCGCTGAAAGGCCCGGGATATCCGGCCCCTGACACGGGGATCTTACCGGTCTCCGCCTGGTACCAGAGCTTGGCGATGATATCCGGAGCCCAGTAGGAATCGCCCAATGCCTTGTACTCGGGGTTAAGGGACTTGTGGATCAGCTCTTTGGGGCAGCCCTGGATGCACCTGAGGCAGTTCATGCACTGGTTATCGATGGAGTCGATCATCTGCATGGGGTCCAGGTCACGATTGTCATACACCCCGTAAACACATCTCTTTTTAACGCATACCGCGCACTTGAGACAGCCCTCTTCCCAGGCGATAATGCCCGATCTGCTGACCGATTTGAACCGGTGAGGAACCGCAAGGGTGTGTATAGCATATTTGGATGGCATACCTATCTCCCCTTCACCATCAGAAACCGGGCCTCGGCAGGAGGCCAGCCCTTTCAACGATCTCTCCTACCGCCTCCTCCCATTCAATGGCCATGATATGTACCCCACTGACCCCGGGCATCTCTTTAAGTCTCAGTATGGTTTCCACGCATATGCGGATACCTTCTTCCCTCTGCTTCTCCTTTGGGACCCCCTCCATCCTCTTGACGATCTCGTCAGGGATATCCATGCCCGAGACCCTGTTTTTCATATACCTGGCCATACCGGGCGATTTCAGTGGTGTCACCCCGCCCAATATGTACACCTTCTCGGGAAGGCCCCTGTCCACGGCCGTGGAGATCCAGGTCTTAAACCGGTCCAGGTTGTAGATGCACTGGGTCTGGATGAAGTCGGCCCCTGCCCTGATCTTCTTGGCAAGCCTGGTCACCCTGAATTCAAGGGGGTCTGCAAAAGGGTTGGCCGCGGCCCCGATAAAGAGATCGGGCCGGGCGCTCAACCGGTCCCCCCCGAGGATCGTGCCCTCGTCCCGCATGGCCTTTACGGTCTGGAGAAGCTGGATGGAGTCAAGATCGAAGACACCAACGGTCTGAGGCTGGTTTCCAAAGGACTGGTGATCCCCGGACAGACATAACAGGTTTCCTATCCCTAAGGCCGAGGCCCCAAGGATGTCTGACTGGAGGGCGATCCGGTTACGGTCCCTCACCACCATCTGGAGGACAGGATCAAGGCCCGCCCCCCTGAGAAGGGTACAGGCCGCAAGGCTGCTCATCCTCACGATGGCGGTCTGGTTATCGGTGACGTTCACCGCGTCCACCTTGTCTCTCAGCAAATCTCCCTTCCTGAGGACAATTTCGCTGTCCGCCCCTTTGGGAGGCCCACACTCGGCGGTCACCGCAAACTCGCCCTTTTCCAATATCTGCTTCAAATGGCTCATTTTGTCACCTCTGCTGATCTTCTCTTACGATCTTTCTGGGTCCGCTCCCTTGTTTCCTTGACCAGTCCTTGGGGGGATAAATATCTTCCAGCCTGTCCAGGGCGTTGAACCGGGACAGGCGATCAATGATAAGCTGCCATGCGCAGTCCATCTCCGGATTGATCTCACACCTGCCGTCCACCGATCCCCCGCAGGGTCCGTTGAAGAGCTGTTTGGAACATCGGGCAAGGGGACACACCCCACCGAAGTAGTAGAGCATGCAGTCCCCGCATCCAAGGCAGTTCTCCATCCATAGACCCTGGGCCTTGGTCTCGCCAAGAAACTCAGTGTTGAGGGCGGGAATAACGGGGGTCTCGGGAAACATGTCGGCCACGGCCTGAACACCGGCCCCGCATCCCAGGGAGAGGACCGCATCATACTGGTCAATAGTATCGTCCAGGAGTACGATAAACTCGTTTACGCATTGACGGTCCAGGGTCTTCTCCTCTATGACCACCTCTTTTTTCTCCATCTTGGCGGCCATCCTGAGGGCCGACCCGAGCATGGCGGTCTCTTTTTCCCCGCCGGCAGCGCATTCAGCCACACAGGAGGCGCAACCTAAGACAAGGATGCGCTTAAAGGGACCGATCATCTCCCTGATTTCATCAATCGGTTTCTGTTCCGCTGTTATCATATACCTTTCTCCTCTCCCAAAGATCCTTTACCCCCTGTACAGGGCGAGACAGTGAGCTGCGCGTTTGACTCCAAATCTATCAGGGCGCCTCTGTAGGAGCACCCGGTCCGGCCATGCCTGAATGTTCGGTTTCCAGGAGTGCCAGGCGTAAGGGATCTCGCAAACATCGAGCATCCAGTCCCGCCGAGGCGGGATATCCAGCATCCAGTACCCAGTATCCAGCATCCTACTCCTGCCCGAAGACCGGTGAAGGGCCCAACAGGGATATCTCCCTGAAGATCTCTCTGGCCTGCTGAGCAAGGGTCTTTGGCGCCTCCTTCGACCCTATGGCAATCCCCACACGTTCCGGCTCCATGCCGATGTCGGACAGGATTTTCCTTGTTCTCTCCACCCGCTTTTTGGCCCTGTGATTCCCCTCAAAATATCGGCAGGCGCCCACGGGGCATGTGATAATAAAGGCCGCATCGGCAAATCGTTCCAAGGCCTTCAAAAGGTGAACCGGTTCCAGCCTTCCGCTGCACGGAATGGGAAAAAGACGCAGGGATTTTCCAAACTCCTCTTCCAGTGCCTGCCTGTTTTCCTCCCTGCTTTCCGGTACGTTCTGGCAGTAAAAGAGCCCCAGGGTAATCTGCTGTTCTCTGTACATCAGCGAGTATGGTCCTTTCTGTTGGGATGTTCACTAAAATCGGGTATCGCCTGAAGAGTCAAAAATTAATATGCTACGTAATTAAAAAAAAACTTGCAAGACAAAAGCTATTTCATGTCAATTAAGTTAATATGAATTGGTTTACTATAAATAAGTAGCCCTAAGAAGGGGGAGACGAGCCCAAACCTTCCATGGCAGCAGCATTCAGCCCGCCTCTTCTTTGCAATGCCGGTGCCGGATCGCGAGGAGGGCTAAAAAAGATATTGGCTTCAGCATGTTATCCTGTAAAGGCAAAAAGGGAGGTGACAATGAGATATACATTTATGTGGATTTTGAGGGGATAATCTCACGTAAATGTATTTTTGTGTGCCCGGGTTTGGGGTCCTGTGATCCATTCTTCCCCAGGGGGGGCAGAATGGATCTGAGTTAAAGAGGCTGGCAGGGGGCGAACCTGATTCCGTGTGCCGGGGAGGGGAAATAGGAGTTCCAGATCCACGTATCCATGGTTTTATTTGGAAAGAAGGGGCGCTGCGAAAGGTTTTGAGCTGAAAGCCGGGACCTCAGAGAGATCCGTCCAGTTGGTCGGCTACCTCTCTTTTGCAGACCCTGCAGCGCTGTGCCCCCCTGAACAGTGGGCTGCCGCAGTCCGGGCAGTGGTACCTTTCACACTCGGCCCTTGCCCATTCAACGCTCCCCTCCTGGTCACCCTGTTCAGCCACCTTTGCACGCCACAGGGGAATGGTGCGTTTCATGACACGAACCCCTGTGGCAAAGGGGAAGTTTTCGATCATCTCGCAAGGCCACTGATCACACTGGTGACAGGAGTAGTACCCCTTTGATCTCACGCAGGACCTTATACTGCATTCCTTGCAGAAGGCGTAGAGTCTTTTGGGGGGATCGGGCTGCATGCAGCCGAGGCATCGGGTTTCCTCCGGTTTGGTATTGTAAAGGTTCGCCATTACGTTTCTGAACTTGAGGTTGTTGTCCCTGGTGGCGATGTAAACTCCGCAGGCCCCGCAGTAGAGGCCGCACGGGGCCATAAGATCCCTGTTGGCTATTTCCTCTTCAGTCCATCCCTTCATGACTATGGTCTCCTTTGCCCTATGAACTCTCTCCTTGCGGCTCAGGCCCCCTGGGCCTGCACTTCAACAATCAGTCGCCCCTGTTCAAGGCGCACTCCATAGGTTTTGACAGGCCCTTTTGCCGAGCCGGAAAGCCTTGTCCCCTCATGGTCAAAGGTGGATCTGCCGATGCTGCAGCACTGGACCTGTTCCATCCCAGGCACCGGGTCCAGTCTCCGTCCCGCATGGCTGCATCGATTTCTGAAGGCATGAAAGGCACCGTCATCTCCATGGACTATGAGCACACGTTCGGGAAGGCCCTTGTTTTTCTCAAGGCGTACGGCCCCGCCAGGTACGGCCAGTTCCGGGGTGCGGCCCAGATCAAGGAGGATTTTTCCCTCTTCAAAAGTCCAGCAGGCCTCATGGGATGGTTTCCGGGTTGCACATATGCCGAAGAGGCGCTGGAAGATGTTCCTGTGAAGGGTCCTTGTCTCCATTGATTCAAGCCCCTTTTTTCTTTTCCCCATCAGTTGGAGCATCCCGGCAGGGCGGGACTCTGTTCATCATGTTGCACAATCAGTCGTATCCCCGGCCAGCTTTGAAAGCCCGTGCTCCAGGGCAGGCAGTATTACAGAGAGGTTCTCTTCGGCCCCCCGGGGGCTGCCGGGGAGGTTGATGATCAACGAGGATTTTCTGACCCCGGCCATTGCCCTGGACAGCATGGCGTGAGGGGTCTTTTTGAGGCTTTCGGCCCGCATGGCCTCTGCCATGCCCGGCACCTGGTAATCGATCACCCTCTCCATGGCCTGGGGGGTCACGTCCCTGGGGCTGAGGCCGGTGCCGCCGGAGGTGAGGATCAGGGCCAGGCCGTCCCTGTCCGTCCAGGTGATCAGGGTATGGGCGATTATTTCCTCTTCATCGGGAACGATCTCCCTCCTCACCACCCTGAGACCGGCCTCCTCCAGCATCCGAACAAGGATATCGCCGCTCTTGTCCTCTCTCAGACCCCTATGTCCCTTGTCGCTGATGGTAAGGACCCCCGCCCTGGTCTCCCTGTCCATTTCCAGGCCTAATCCTCTTCCCTGGCGGCGGCGATCACCTTTTCCGCCAACTGGGCCGGCATCTCTTCGTAGTGGGAATGCTCCATGCGGAAGGTTCCCCGGCCCCCTGATATGGAGTTGAGATCCAGTGCGTATTTGAGGACTTCGGACATGGGCACCTGGGCCTTTATGATCTGGTACTTGCCCTGAGAATCCATGCCCAGCACCCGTCCCCTCCGACCGTTGAGATCTCCCATCACATCACCCATGACATCTTCCGGTACGGTGATCTCAAGTTTCATTATAGGCTCTAACAGGGTGGGGTTGGCCTCCTGCATGGCCTTTTTCAGACACATGCTCGCCGCTATCTTGAAGGCCATTTCCGAGGAATCCACCTCGTGGGACTTTCCGTCGTAGAACCGGACCTTCAGGTCAACCACCGGGTAGCCTCCCAGGGTACCGCTCATAAGTGCCTCGTTGAGTCCCTTTTCAACGGCCGGGACAAAGTTCCTGGGGACGTTCATGCCGGTAAGGGCCTCCTCAAACTCGAATCCCGCGCCCGACTCTAAGGGAGAAACGTCGAAGTGGACCTCGGCAAACTGTCCCCTTCCCCCGGACTGTTTCTTGTGGCGATAAACGACCCCCTTTGCGGGCTTCTTTATGGTTTCCCTGTAGGGCACCTTTACGGGGTTCAGCTCCACCTCCACGCCGAACTTCCTTGCCAGCTTTTCACAGGTGGTTTCCAGGTGTATCTGGCCTGTGCCTGATAGAATGACCTCGGCCGTGGCAGGGTCTCTGTCGATCCTGAGGGTAGGGTCTTCTTCCAGCAGCTTGGCCAGGGATGAAAAGACCTTGTCCTCGCTTCCCTTCACCTTTGCTTTTATGGAGTAGGATATGACCGCTGGAAGACCCTCGGTGGGTTTATATATGATGGGGTCATCTACTGAACAGAGGGTGTCGCCCGTGGCGGTCTCCTTGAGCTTGGCTATGGCTACGATGTCGCCTGGGCCGGCCGATTCAACGGGCTTCTGTTTCTTGCCTTCGATTATCAGGATCTGGCCGAACTTTTCTTTGAAATCCTTATTGGCGTTATAGACCGAGGAGTCGGACTGAACCGTTCCGGAGAGGACTCTCAGGAGCGTGAGTTTCCCTGCGAAGGGATCTGCCACGGTCTTGAACACCAGGGCGGAGAAAGGTGCGTCCGGGGATGGTTCTCTTTCAAGGGCGTCCCCGTCTACAGGCCAGACCCCTTTCCAGGTCTGCCTGTTGAGCGGTGATGGCATCCCCTGGACTATCAGATTCATGAGCTGGACCACTCCCATGTTCAGGAGGGCTGACCCGCACAGGATGGGGACCACTACTCCTGATCCGATACCCGTGGTAAGGGTCTCTTCTATCTCCTGATCGGAAAGTTCCTCCCCCTCAAGGTATTTTTCCATGAGGTCGTCGTTCACCTCGACGATATTCTCGATCATCTTTTCACGCCATTCAGCCACTGCCTCTTCCATGTCTGCCGGTATGGGGGAGCTTTCGAATTTGCCGCTTCCGTCCTTGGTGTAGATGTAGGCCTTCTGCTTAATGAGATCAACCACACCTGAAAAGCCCTCTTCGGCCCCTATGGGAAGAAAGAGGGGGGTGGCCTTGAGTTCAAATGCACGGGAGAGCTCTTCCACCACCTTGTGAAAATCCGCCCTTTCCCTGTCCATCTTGTTGACAAAGACGATCCTGGGGAGTTCCTGCTCGTCGGCAAACCCCCAGACCTTTTCAGTTCCCACCTTTACTCCTGAGGTGGCGTCTATCACCACCACGGCCCCATCCGCCGCCTGCAGGCAGAACTTGGTATCAGAGAGAAAGTTGTCATCGCCCGGGGTGTCGATGATATTGATAATATGCTTTTTCCAGTTGCAGTGGTGAAAGGAGGTGCTCAGGGTAGCCTTCCTCTTGATCTCCTCCGGTTCAAAGTCAAAGTTGGAGGTGCTGTCGTCCACCTTGCCGAGCCTGGTGGTGGCCTTTCCATTGAAGAGCATGGCCTCGGCCACGGATGTTTTCCCTGAGCCCCCATGCGCTATGAGGGCTATGTTTCTCAATTGTTCAGCCTTTTTATCCATGTTAATGACCCTTTCCTGATGAATCTAATTTAATTTGCATGGTTGGGGGGAAAATTAAAGAATAAAAACTTACACCAACACCTGAATTGAAGTCAAGTCAAGAATTTGCCGGCTGTGCGGTTATCCAGAAATGTAGATTCCCTATTCACAATTGCTGAGGTGTAACCACACAGGTCGATAGTTTGGCGGGGAATTTTCAGTTGCCAATCTGAGGAAATGTGTTAAGGTAGAGGGCTGTGGAGGTAGATTGCCGCGGAACGGATCATCCGGGAAAGGCTGGTTTAATCCTTCTTGCTTGTTGATGATGCCATAGGGCTGTTCATTGCTTCTCTGAGAGATCATAAAGGGTATTCCCAACACACCGTTAGGAATTACCTCAATGATCTCAAACAGTTTTCAGAGTTCCTGGCCTCAGAAGACCGTTCATCCAGCACAGAGGGGGAGGGGTGCCGGGAACTTGATGCCATTGATGCCCTGACCATAAGGAGGTACGTGGGGAGCCTGTACCAGAGGCTCAAACGGTCGTCAATCGCGCGCAGGCTCTCTGCTGTTCGATCTTTTTTTCTTTTTCTGGAAAAGGAGGAGCTGATCAGGGGAAATCCGGCCGCAGAGATACTCACGCCCAGGCTGGAAAGGTATATCCCCACCTACCTCCCTGTGGACGACGTGTTCAGGCTCCTTGAGAGACCTGATCGCCACAAACCCCTGGGACTCAGAGATCAGGCCATTTTAGAGGTGCTCTACTCCAGCGGGATCAGGGCCGGAGAACTTGAGGGCCTGAACATATCCAGTATCGACTTTGACCAGAGGCTCATCAAGGTCTTTGGAAAGGGGGACCGGGAGAGGATCGTACCGGTGGGTCGGCAGGCCCTCAGGGCGGTAAAGGCATATCTGGATGCCACTGTATCTCTGCGACAGGGGAGCGGGGGCCTGTCCCTGAACAGCCCTCTTTTTGTCAACTTCAGGGGGGGGCGGCTCACGGCGCGAAGTATCGGGAGGATAGTCAAAAAGTACGTTAAGCAGATCGGACTGACCTTTGAGATCAGCCCCCACTCCATGAGGCATACCTTTGCCACGCACATGCTGGACGGGGGCGCTGATCTCCGGTCGGTTCAGGAACTCCTGGGTCATTCGAGCCTTTCAACCACTCAGAAGTATACCCATGTGAGCCTTGACAGGCTTATGGAGGTATACGACAAGGCCCATCCCCGGAGTTAGATTAGGGATTTAGGAATTTAGGGATTAAAAATTCTGGGATGCTAAAATCTGTTATTCGTGAGTGAGCCCTAACACTCTGAAACCACTTATAATGGCAGGAGGTCGGGTCACTGCTTATGGACCGGAACGGAAATTTAAGGATTTTTGAGGGGAACACTCAACAACTGAGGGCTACCACTGTCCTTGCCGTTATGAAGGACGGGGACTGCGTAATGGCCGCAGACGGCCAGGTAACCCTTGGCGATACCATTATGAAGCATAGGGCCACGAAGATCAGACGCATGTACAGGGAGAGTGTGCTGGTGGGCTTTGCCGGGGCTGCCGCGGATGCGTTCAACCTGTGCGAGCGGCTGGAAGGAAAGCTGGAGTCCTACAACGGGAACCTGACCAGGGCTGCCGTGGAACTGGCCAAAGACTGGAGGACCGACAAGATCCTCCGCAAGTTGGAGGCCCTGCTCCTTACCATGGACAGGGACCATATACTGGTGATCTCAGGAACCGGCGATGTGATTGAACCTGACCAGCCGGTTGCGGCCATAGGGTCGGGTGGGCCTTTCGCCCTGTCCGCTGCCCGGGCCCTGGTGGTCCACTCCGACCTTGACGCGGCCGCCATTGCCCTGGAGGCCATGAAGATTGCCGCGTCGATCTGTCTGTACACCAACGAAGAGATTAACGTATGCAGGCTTGATTCCTGAGCAACTTAGGAACGGCTATGGCAGCAGGGGGTCCGAGTGAAAAATACCCCCATATTCTTATCAATACATGAGGTAAAAATGGAAAAGGACCTGGAAGAAAAGGACCAGCCTGTCAAGGTTCTGACACCGAGGGAGATCGTTGCAGAGCTGGATAAGTATATCATTGGCCAGGATCAGGCAAAACGTTCCGTGGCCATTGCGCTGAGGAACAGATGGAGACGGCAGCAGGTTGCCCCCGAGCTGAGGGATGAGATCGCCCCTAAGAATATTATCATGATAGGTCCCACCGGGGTGGGTAAGACGGAGATCGCCAGACGGCTGGCCCGCCTTGCCAACTCGCCCTTTCTCAAGGTGGAGGCGACCAAGTTTACCGAGGTGGGCTACGTGGGCCGGGATGTGGAATCGATGATCAGAGACCTGACCGAACTGGCTGTAAATATGGCCAAGAAAGAGGA
>DREN01000098.1 GCA_011051075.1 Deltaproteobacteria bacterium
AGAATATATTTTCCTACTCAACCATTTAACCACTCAACTATTCAACGAGGTCTGAATTTCAGAAATTCATCCACAACCCTTTCAGCGAACTCATCGTTGATGTGGGAGTCCAACTGGAACATGGGAATCCTGTCATCAAGATTCCCCCCAAGGGTACTGAAGAGCGCCTCGTCGGCCCGGGGGTCCCAGTACGGCTTGCCCCGGCGATCCAGGGTGGATAGTCCAACTTTGGGCCAGACGACCACAACAGGTCCCCGGGACCATGGACGTACACGCCCCTTATATCCATCATATCCGCCTTTTCCAGTTGGTTCCAGAGAAATGTGGCCGTGTGTATGGGAATGGGAAACCAGGTATTAACGGGCGGCTTCACGGGAGTCTGACCGAAAAGTATTGGATCGTTGCGGTGGTACAGGGTCTTGATATGCACCACCGGCTCATTCCTGGTCCCTGAGGCGCAGTATCCCTGCCATTCGCCGAAGGGGCCTTCCTGCCTGCTGTCCTCATGGGGTGGAGGTGAAAAGCCGCAGGCCACTATCTCAGCCGTTGCCGGGATGGGGAGACCCGTCTCAGGATCGATGACCACCTCGATACCCTTCCCCTCGATATAGCCCGCCATGTTGTACTCAGGTGTGCCGCAGGGCAGGGGGATGGTGGAAAGGGCAAAGAGAAGGGGATCATCGGCATCGCCGCTCCCATCAGAGACTTTTCCCGGGAGGTGGTGGCGGCCCTGGGAGTGGCCCTGCCCATGAGCCAGAGCAGCGAAAAGGAGGTCCGGCGCATGGTGAGACTTTTAAAAACCTCCACGGACGAGATCTCCACGAATCTGGGATACCTGAAGATATGAGACCCTGAACCGATCCTTTCCAAAGGCACAGGGCAATTCATTGCCTCCCCGGAAGACGGCGGTATTTAAAAAAATAAGTTGACACTGTTTCCAATAAGTATATACTGTTGTGTATATACAAAAAGCGCGGAAACAGAGCGCCCATCCCGGCATGGGGAAAGCACATACAAAAAAATAAGGAGGCTGTTGTGACGACTACTCGAGTCTTTAAGTCAGGAAACAGTCAGGCAGTCAGGTTGCCAAAGGAATTCTCCGTCAGGGGCAAGGTGCTTGAAATCTCCCGCCGTGGCAATGAAATTGTACTTCGAGAACCCTCCGAGGGATTAGCACGGGCCTTTGTGCTGCTGGCCGGTCTTCCCGAAGATTTTTTCCCTGAAGGCCGTAAGGATATTCCGCCACAACATCGCGAGGACCTGTAATGTCCCCTCGTTTTCTGCTGGACACCAACATCTGTATTTACATCCACTGCCAGAAGCCCGAGGGAGTGTTAGCGCGGTTTCAGAAGCTTAAACCCGGGGATGCTGCGATTTCCGTCATCACGTGGGGGGAACTGCTGTATGGTGCCGAGAAAAGTCGGCAACGCAAGAACGCCCTGCAGTTGCTGCAGGAGTTCAAAACCTTGATTCCTGTCTTGCCTTTGCCGGAGAATACCGGGAAAACCTATGGGGCCATCCGTGCATCACTGGAGTCCAAAGGGTGGCCTATCGGGAACAATGATTTGTGGATCGCTGCGCACGCCAAGGCGGAAGGCCTTACCATAGTGACCAACAACGAGCGGGAATTTCAACGGGTACCAGGTTTGAAAGTCCAGAACTGGGTTGGCAGACAGGGTTAAAGCCCCTGTACCTGGTATTCACCGTTTCCAGTGCTTTACAAAAAGATAGAGAAGCCCCACCTCCCCTTTGAACGGGATTGAGGCCCTGTTATTTACGAACCCTTGAGCAGAGAATAGACCCTCAGGGGTTTTTCAATGCCCTTGAGCTGAACAAGGCCGCGGTCAAATACCGGCCACAGGCCCTCGATCATGGTTTTGGTCTCCTCGCCTATGATGATGTCTCCGCCCTTGGCATAGTCCGCCAGGCGGGCGGCCAGGTTTGTCACAGGTCCGCTGGCCGTATAGGTCATGCGGGTATCCAGGGAGCCCTTGAAGGTGGTCATTCCCACCAGGGCCACTCCTGAATTTATGCCTATATTGACGCTCACAGGTTCGAAGTTTCCCCTGAACATCCTGTTTATGGCCCCGTTTCGCTCATGGATATCCAGTGCCGCCTTTACCGCGTTGGAGGCGTTTGTGGCGGCATCATCGTTTTTGAATATGATCATGAGCCCGTCCCCGGCGGTCTCGTTGATATCTCCCCCGGACCTGTGGATGGGGTCCACAAAACTTGAGAACATCTTCTCCACGATCTCGTTGACCTCGGTCTCCGACCGGCTGGCACTGAGCCTGGTGTACCCCTCCAGGTCAAGGAACAGAACAGAAACCTCCTTGCTCTCCTTGTCCTGTGTCAGCATCTCCGGATGTTCCTCCACTATGCGCCGCACCGACTGGGGCACAAAGGGGGAGAGATGGGTGAGGATCTGGCTGATGCCTATCTTCTCCTGGGTTATCTCCCAGTGCCTCTTGGCGGCCAAAATGGCATTGCCGGCTATCTCGGAAAGGTCCTTTATCAGGTAGAAATCCTTCCTGGTGAAGCGGGTTCCAGGTCTTGATACCACACTGATAATGCCAAGGATCTCATTATCCACGAATATGGGGATGGCCGCCTCCGGGCCGATCTCTACGAGGCCCCCGTCCGGACGTTTGACGGGCTCGCTGTTTGACATGACAACCCCCTTCTTCATGGTGATGGCCTTCTGAATAGCAGGCCTTTTTCTCTTGCAGGAGATGCAGTTAATCGGCTTATCGTAGAGGGCGCACTGGAGCGGGCGGGTATACTTTCTGGCATCAGGGTCGAGCATGAGGATGCATGCCTCCATGGCCGTGGGGACCATGTTCCTCGCCTCATCCCTCAGCCTCTCAAGTATCTCGTTGACCACCATGGTGGAGGCCAGCTTCGTGGCAACCCGGCGTTGGACCTCGAACCTTTCCTTGTAATACTTTTTCATTTCAACCCCTTGGCTTCAGGTCGGAGTTTCAGTAAAAGGGCGGAATCACCTTTAGCCTGCCTGGGGACCCGGCCCCTTCATGATCCATGCTTCCGACAAGCCCCGACTCCTGTCACTGCTCCTTTCCGTAGATTGCCAGGTCCTCCAGACCAGGGAGGTCAAGGAGTCTGATCTCACGGTCTTTTACCTCGATCAGGTTCTGGCTGTTCATCCTGGCAAATATCCGCGAAAGGGTCTCGGGTATGGTGCCTAAGAGGCTTGCAAGCTGACCCTTTGATATGTTCAGGGTGACGACATCCTCACTTCCCTGTTCCTGGGCCAGATAGACCAGGTAGGTGGCAAGACGACCGGGGACCTCCTTGAGGGAGAGGTTCTCTATCTGAACCGTAAACTGGCGAAGCCTCATGGACAGGACCGCAAGCATATTGAGTGCGAGAGAGGGGTTTGCCGTTATGAGGTCGACGAATGCGGCCCTGGGAAAGAAGATCAGGCGCGAATCCCTTATGGCCTCAGCGCTTGCGGGAAACTGCTGGCCGGAAAATACAGGGACCTCACCAAAGGGCTCTCCGGGCCCCAGGATATGGAGGATCTGTTCTTTCCCGTCTGCCGAGGACTTGAAGATCTTGACCTGCCCGGAGACCACGAGAAAAAAGCCATGGCCATCGTCCCCTTCAGAAAAGATCAGATCGCCTTTCTTGAGACGTTTTTCCTCGGTGATGGCCTCCATCTCCCTCAACTGATTTTCAGGAAGGCCCCTGAAAAGGTGTGCTCTGGCGATGGTATTGAGATTGCCCTCCACTTCTTCTCCCTCCTCAGAAAGGCCAGAAACAGGAGCCCCTTTTCCGGAACTCCTTTTCACAGGAGGCCAGCTGGTTCCTGTACCGGTTCGCCCTCACCTGAACCCTGCCCGCAACCTCCATGAGCCACCCCTTCTTCCTGTAGGTCCTCCTGTTGAATCCCCCTCGGCCTTCATGGTAGGCAAGGTAGAGGTTTCGGGCATCCCACCTTGATAACCCGCATTTCTTTAAGCTCAGGTGGCAGTACCACCCCACGAAGTCGATGGCATCGCCAAAATCGTCTCTGTCAGCCCACGAGCTGCCAGCGCTCTTCTGGTAATCCTCCCATGTTTCGTCCTTGGCCTGGGCATACCCGTATGCCGACGAGGGACGAGGGCCCGGAAATATCCAGAGACAGGTGGTACGGGGGGGCCTGGCATCGCTAACGTACCGGGATTCCTGATGCATTATGGCCATCATGACTGGAATGGGGATCCCCCACCGCTTGAATGAGTCATTGGCCTCCTTATACCACTCGGGATTTTCCCTGAAGATCTCGCAGATATTCTCCAGGTGTTTGGGCGGGGACGGCCCGGCACATCCCTGAAGAAAGGGAAGAATACCCCCGATCAGGAGGGGGAAAGCACACCTGAATTTCAAGAATGCCAACCGAAATCCCTCAATACCTGTGATTCTCAGGATCTATCACCCGTGATACCCGGCCCTTGGACAGTTACGCTTGACCTATCATTGAAGGACATTTACCATATGCAGAAACTTTTGAAAAGTCCTTTAGCGGTTATCCGGAAACGTGGATGGGTACGCTTTACCCACCAGAACCTTGAGGCACCATGGTGGAGCAGTACGACATCGTAATAAAGAACGGCACGATCCTGACCATGGACAGGGAGAATTCCGTGTTTGAAGATGGCCAGGTGTGGGTGAGGGGAGATGCCCTGGCCATGGTAGGGATACCCGACCATGAGCCTGTCCGGACACGCAAGGTGCTCGACGCCAGGGGAGGGCTGATCCTTCCGGGTCTGGTGAACGGCCATACCCACGCGGCCATGAGCCTGTTCAGGGGGCTGGCCGACGACCTGCCCCTCATGGAGTGGCTTAACAACTATATCTTCCCGGCCGAAGGGCGCATGGATACCGACTTTGTCCACGCGGGCACCCTGTTAGCCTGCGCGGAGATGATTCTCTCAGGCACCACCACCTTCTGCGATATGTACCTTTTTGAAGACCAGGTGGCCCGGGCCGCCTCCCTGTCGGGCATGAGGTGCCTGGTCGGAGAGGTTCTCTACGACTTCAACTCCCCCAATTACGGAGAGATAGAAAAGGGGTTCGAATATGCGGAATCACTGATCCTGAAATGGAAGGGCCATCCCCTGGTTTCAATAGCAGTGGAGCCCCACTCCCTTTTTACGTGCAGGCCATCCCTGCTGCGTCGGGCGAACAATATGGCCCTTAAGTACAACGTGCCCGTGGTTATCCATGTTGCCGAGACCCTGTCAGAGGTGGACCAGATAAAGGAGAGCTACGGCAGAAGGCCTGTTGAGCATCTCAACTCCCTGGGGATCCTTGGCCCCCACCTGATAATCGATCATGCGGTTCATCTCAGCCAGGCAGAGATGGAACTCCTGGCCCATCACCGGGTAAAGGTCATTCACAACCCTGAGAGCAACATGAAACTGGCCTCGGGCATAGCCCCCATACCGGACCTCATGGGCCTTGGCGTGACTGTGGGAATCGGCACGGACGGCTGCGCCTCCAACAACAACCTGGACCTCTTCGCCGAGATGGACATTGCGGCCAAGCTCCACAAGGTAAAAACAATGGATCCTGCTATCATGGACGCCCTCACGGTGCTCAGGATGGCCACGGCTGAAGGGGCCAGGGCCCTGGGCATGGGTCGTATGATCGGCTCACTTGAACCGGGGAAAAGGGCCGATGTCATAGTCGTTGACACCCATAAGCCCCACCTTACGCCCATGTACAACCCCTATTCCCACCTGGTTTACTCGGCCCGGGGAAATGACGTGATCCACTCCATCATAAACGGTCGGCTGGTCATGGAGGATCGAAGGCTCCTCACCCTTGACCTGAAGGATGTCTTGAAACGGGCCCGGGAAAAGGCGAGCGCGGTCAGAAGGTGGGTCCTGGATCGATGATCAAAAGACCCCCTGTATGAACGGCCGCAGGTTCATAAACGGGGGCCTGATGTGTACTGGATCTTTAACAGGGGGTTGCCAATGGCAGCGGGAAAAAGCAGATTCGTGGCATTAGGGAGCAGGCTGAGGGGGGTTCCGGAGGTGTTGACCCTGGGGGTTAGGCCCAACTTTCCCGATTACACCCCAAAGGAGCAGGAGCTTATTTTCAGGGCCAGGCTCATCCTCTTCCCAACCCTCAACTACGCCCAGTTCCTCACCACCCTGGGCAAGAGGATCTTTCCGAGTCTTGAGACATACCTGTACGCGGACGAAAAGATAAAGCAGACCACCCTCTTTCAGATGTCAGGGATACTGCACCCGCGCACCAGGGTCTACTTTCACCTTCATCACGGGGATATCCTCAGGGATTTCACCTTTCCCTTTGTGGCCAAGATACCAAGGTGTTCGGCCCGGGGCAGGGGGGTGTTCAAGGTAGGTGACAGGGGGGAGCTTGAGGAGTACCTTTCCCGTGTGAGGGTGGCCTACATCCAGGAGTACCTGCCCCATGACCGGGACCTGCGGGTGGTTCTCATAAACTACGAGCCGGTGATCTCCTTCTGGCGTATCAGTTCACCCGGCGAGTTCAGGACGAACCTGTCCCAGGGGGGCAGGATCAGCTTTGACAGTATCCCCTCACAGGGGGTGGAAACGGCAAGGCGGGTTGCCTGGAAGTGCAGGTTCAACGACGTGGGGATCGACCTTATCAACTGCGGGGACCAATGGTACGTTATCGAGGCCAACATGAAGTACGGGCGCAAGGGGTTGCGTATGAGGGGCCTTGACCTGAAAGAGATCATCAGGGCAAAACTCCTGTCCGGAGATCTGTTAAGGGATTAGAGGAAAGAGGCGAGAGGCGAGGGGGCAGAAAGGTAAATATCGGAAACCAGAAACCAGTCCTGCCATGGCGGGATATCCAGCATCCAGCATCCAGAAACCAGCATCCAGTATCCAGCATCCAGCATGAAACGTATCGTAATCATACTCTTTATTCTCCTGATCGCCCTCCCAGCGGCATTCCTGGGCTACTTCTATTTTCAGGTGACCAGGGAGGCTGCCGACCGTATTGAGAGGGGGGCCATTGACCGGGTTATCGCCTCGGAAAGCCCGGTCTACTACAGTGACGGCCACACCCCCATAGGGGTCTTCTTTGAAAAGACCCACAGGAAGTATATCAGATATGAGGGTATCCCCAGGGTGTTCGTAAAGGCCCTTATAGCGGCAGAGGACAGGAACTTTTTTGAACATGCGGGGTTTGACATCAAGGCTATCATCAGGGCCTTTATGGCCAATATGAAGACGGGGCAGGTGGTTCAGGGGGGAAGCACCATCACCCAGCAGACGGCCAAGAACATATTCAAGAGGGAGAAACGGTCGTACAGGACCAAGCTGAAGGAGGTGATGCAGGCCTTCCTCCTTGAGAGCAGGTACACAAAGGAAGAGATCCTCGAGATGTACGCAAACCAGTTTTTTGTGACAGGTTACGGCAAGGGGCTCAGGATCGCGGCACAGTACTTCTTTGGAAAGGACCCCAAAGACCTGGACCTCGTTGAGACGGCCTTCATAGTAGGCTCTCTGAAAGGTCCAAACAAGTACAACCCCTTTATCAAGAAGACCCGGGCCCAGGAGGATGAGGCCAGGAGACTGGCAAAGGAGCGCAAGGACTACGTGGTGGGGAGGATGCTCAGCCTCAACTTTATCTCAGAGGCCCAGTACAGGGAAGCAAGGGCCAGGGAGGTCCCCTTCAGGGAGGGAAAGATCACCTACCGTCTTAACGTGGTCATGGACTACGTGCGAAACCAGCTTGAATCAGACTATTTCAGGGAGATCCTCCGGGACCAGGGGGTGGAAAACATCGCCACCTCCGGGATCAGCATCTACACGTCGGTGGACAGGGAGGTCCAGCAGGCGGCCCTCATAAGCCTCAGAAACCACCTACCCCTTATGGATGTAATGCTCAACGGTTACAGACCAGGCGAACAGGGGGAAAGATGGAAAAGGCTCCTGCAGAACCTCCCCTTCAAACCTGAAGAGAACCTCCCTTTTCTCGCCAGGATCACCTCTGTTGACACGGGCCGGGACCAGGACCGCCTAATGGTGGCCTGGGACAACGGTGAAGGGGTTATCGATTTCGAAGGGCTCAAACCTGTGGGGTCTGCCTGGCTCAAGGCCAACGTGGGAACCTGGGCCACCTTTAAAAGGGAGCACGTCCCCCTCCTTCTCAAGATATTCCGCGTGGGGGACCAGGTGCCCGTGCGGTTAATGGAGTCTGAAAAGACAGGCAGCGGAGAAAAGGCTGGCACCAGACTCATCCTCTATGCCCTGCCCGAGATAGAGGGCGGGATCGTGGTCCTTCAGCAGGGGATGATCAGGGCCATGGTAGGCGGGTTTCTTGACCGCTACTTTAACCGGGCCGTTGACGCCAAGCGGCAGTTGGGCTCCATCTTCAAGCCGATCGTCTATGGGGCGGCCCTTCAACTCAAATGGAACATCCTGGACCCCCTTGAAAACCGCCGGGACATATTTCGATTCGAGGGCACCTCGTATTTGCCCAGGCCGGATCACGAGCCTGAAAGCCACAGGGTCTCCATGGCGTGGGCCGGGGCCAAATCGGAAAACCTGGCAACGGTATGGCTCCTCTATCACCTCACCGACCACCTGAACCCGGGCCAGTTCCGTGAGGTTGCGGGCCTTGTGGGGCTCCTCAGAAAGGATGGAGAAACGTACCAGGCCTACAAGAGCCGGATCAGGGATAAGTACGGGGTCATCGTGAACAGGAGGGCGCTCATGGAGGCGGCCTTTTATGAGGCCATCGGACAGATGAAGACGGACCTGATCTTTGAAGGACACGAGGGGATCCTCGCAGACCTCCACCGTCTTCACTTTGACCTGCCCGAGGGCACGCCGGTGTCCCTGAAGGCTGAGACCCGCGTGATCATGAGGTACGACTTCCAGAGGCTCCGCAGGCTTGAACGCCAAATGAAGGACCGGTTTCAGGCGCTGATCCGAATTATCCGGGAAGAGGGCGGCCAGGGCCAGACCAGGATACCTGCCGGCCTGCTCAAAGGTTTCTTTCTGACCGGAGAACCCGGGGAGGAGAGCAGGATCGTATACACCGATGATCCCGAATACCTGGATCAGTCCGCCCTGATACCCCTTTCTGCGGAAGGGTTTGCGGAAAGGGCCAAGGACCCGGGGATGGAGGGACAGGTATGGATCGATGATCTGATCCCCGCCGGGGTCCTGGACTCCATTGAGGCCCGCATCAGATCGAATTACAGAGAGCTTCTCACCCACGAAAGGTACAGCTTTCAGGTCCTCTCCAGGATCAGGGATTTCAGGACACTTGTGAATCTCTCCTTTGTAGTGTACCTTTCAAAAAAGATAGGCATAGTCACCCCTCTGGATCCGGTCCTCTCCTTTCCCCTGGGCCCCAACGCCATCAGCATCATGGAGGCGGCCCTGGCCTATGAGACCCTTGCCACTGGCATGACCTATCCCCTGGCTCCCAAGGGCGGGCCTGCCATGGTCCCCATAATAACGAAGATAGTTGACAGGGAGGGCGAGCTCATCTGGGAGTATGAACCCCGGCCCCGGAGGGTCCTGTCCAGGAGGGTTTCCACCTTGCTCACCGAGATACTGGCAAAGGTAATGGAGAAGGGGACCGGCCATAAGGCAAGGGATGCTGTGAGGCTTTTCAACGTACCGGTTCCCACCTTTGGGAAGACCGGCACGGCAAACCGGTTCACCAACTCAAGTTTTGTGGGGCTCATACCAGCCCCCGATCCCGGTACCGGCCGTTTGGATCTGCAAAGGGGGTACGTGATCGCCGCCTATGCGGGCTACGATGACAACCGGTCCATGAAGGGGGAACACCTGGCCATCTACGGCTCATCCGGGGCCCTCCCTCTATGGATCGATACTGCGAACGCTGTAGTCAACACGGCAGGCTTCAAGGACGGTCTCCAGCCTGCAGACCTGGCGTTCTCCCCCCTGGCCCATACGGTGGAGGCCCCCGGGGGATTCCGGAGGATCCCGGTATCTCCTGTTACCGGCCTGCCGGTGGACCCGGCAGGGGGCAACATCTCCTCTCCCCTGGTCACGGTCCTCACAGAGGCAAAAGGGGAGGGGGACAATCTTAAGCTTGAAAGGGCTTTTGAACCGGTGCGCCCGGATTTTTGAAGGTAATTTCAATGAGATACAAAAAAACGCTTCTGCTGATGATTCTCCTGCTGTCTCCCTTGGGGTGCGTCACCCCGCCGAAGGGGGATATAAGGCCTCAAGCCCAGGCCCCTGAGAAGGCGCCTTCAGCCCCCCTGATCTCCACCCCTGTTGTTCAGGAGAGGATAGACTTTCTCAGGAAGATAGAGGACAGAAAAGACCTGTCAGATAAGGAGAGAAAGATTGCCCAAGAGCTTCTGTCCACCTACCGGCTTGCAGATAAGCTGGCCTTCTCTCACCAGACAGAGGCCCTCTACGAGACCCTCATACGCTCCCTTTTCAGATCCCTTACCCTGCTGGACAGGGGGTACTTTGAGAAAAAGCGCCCCCCTGACTACATGGAGGCCGTGACCCTCTTTGCCGCCAAGAGGAACGAGATCATCAACCTCTACCTTGAGGGAGACTTCAAGGGGGTGATCAGGCGCTCCCTTGAGCTGAAACAGACCTTTGGACCCGACGCACTGACCACCGAGGTGGGCCTCCTTTTTGCCCTGTCCCTGGCACAGGAGGGAAAACTAAAACAGGCAATCGAGATCGGGGAGGGGATCGCCACCCGCCTTGATCAGCTCCCGGATAAGGTTCAGCTCCGCGCAAAGATCGCCCGGTGGCAGCTTGAACTGGGAAACAGGGAGGAGGCAGCCAGAACCTTTGAAAGGCTGACCGACCATCAGGATGAACGATTGGCCCTTATCCGGCGCCTCCAGCAGGAGATCAACCGGGACCTCGCGCATCCTGCGGAGAGTGAGGCGGGGTCATCTCCCCCGAAACCGGAAGTCGAGCTTCAGCCAGGCCAGGATGGATATGACCTTGACCGGATCATCGCCGAGGCCCGTTCCCTGGCTGGAGAGCACGCCTACGGCAAGGCAAGGGGGCTTCTTTTGAAGGCCCGGGCCGGGATCGAAGATGGCCCTGAGACCGAAATCATCGACCGGGAGCTTGCAGGTATGGAGCAGAAGGAGGAGGAGTTTGAGGAGCAGAAACAGATCAGGGACGCCTACATAAAAAAGACCCTTGAGACGGCACAGAGGTTCGTGGAGGAGGAGAAGTTTGAAGAGGCGGTCAGCAAACTCGATGAGGTCAAAGAGACCGGAGACTACAGCGAACGGTTCAAGGCCCTGAGGGAACGGGCCGTTGAAAGCCGTATCAATCAGGAGAGGAACAGGGCCGCAGAGATCTTTCTAAAGGCAAAGAAGGCCAAGGACCCTGTCCAAAAAGAGGGACTCCTCAAATCGTCCTATGAAATCCTGGACCGCCTCGTTAACGATTACCCTTCATCGCCCCTGGTGAAAAAAGTCAAATCCCATATGGCCGTGGTAAAGGCGGAGATGGATCGGCTGCGGTAACAGCGGGGGCCTTCCAATCCAAAAACAGGTCCCCGGGAGTTGAACCCCCGGGGCCTCGGGCAATCCGCGTTACCGCCCCGTGATCTACCCAAGAATCACAGGTCCTTTGGACTGCGCCAGCCAGTCAGGGGCACCAGGCACTTCTTTTCCACTTTGTCAGGATCGCGAACCTTCTGATCTTTTCAACGCGGGCCAGTTGAGCGTTGACCGCGTCCACTTCCCGCTGAATTAGCTTCTCGATTTCGGGATTCTCTGCCAGGCTCCTGTAGGTGGTATAGGGGATGCGCCTCTCCTGGGCCCAGTCGGATACGTTGTCCAGCTCCAACTGAATCAGGGCCGCGAGATATGGACGACCGTCACCCACAACGATTCCCTCCTTGATGAACGGGCTGAACTTCAGCTTGTTTTCGATCTCGCTGGGGGCAATATTTTTACCGTAGGCGTTGATGATCAGGTCTTTCTTGCGATCCACGATCTTGAGCTGACCGTTCCGGCTGAACTCACCCACATCTCCGGTCAGAAGCCAGCCCTCCTCGTTGAACGTCTGGGCGGTCTGCTCGGGCTTAGCGTAGTACCCCTTGAAAACGGGATCACCCCTGAGCAGGATCTCCCCGTCTTCTGCCAGTTTTACTTCAATCCCTGGGATTGGATAACCCACCTCTCCCGCGCGAATGTCGTCTTCCCCAGGAATAACGCTGATCCCCGCACATTCGGTCATGCCGAAACACTCCCGCACGCGCACCCCTATCCCATGGTAGAAACGGAGGAGCTCTTTGGACAAGGGCGCGGCCCCGCTAACAAATATGCGTCCATTGAGCAGGCCCAGGGCGAAGTTCTGAACGTGTTCCCAGTACTGTTTCCAGCTCACCTTCTGCCAGATCCCCAGGTCCTTTTCACGAAGGGCGGTCCGGTCCCCATACCGATCACGGTTGTTCAAGAGGAGTTTGGGGATCGTCAGTTCAGATATCTCTGTCTCGCGCCTCATGGCTCCTGATCTCCCTCCCCAAGGTAGGCCTCGATGACCTTTGGATCGGCCTGAACCTGGGCCGACGTTCCATCTGCAATCATAACACCGAAGTCGAGCACGGTGACCCGCTCCGCGATGTCCATTACAACGCCCATATCGTGTTCCACCATGAGGACGGTGGTGCCCAACACCTCTTTGATATCCAGGATGAACCGGGCGATGTCTTCGGTCTCCTCAACGTTCATACCGGCCGCAGGTTCATCCAGGAGGAGGAGGGTCGGGTCGTTGGCCAGGGCCCTCCCCAGCTCCACCCTTTTCTGGATACCGTAGGGGAGGGAGCCCACGGGCTTTTTTCTGACCTTTTCGATCTCCAGGAAATCGATGATCTCTTCCACCTTCAGCCTGTGAGCGGTTTCCTCCCGCAAGGCACGTCCGTAGAACAGGGCGCCTGTCAGGATACCGGTTCGCATGTGGAGATGCCGCCCCAGGAGGAGGTTGTCGATCACGGTCATGTTTTGAAACAGCTCGATGTTCTGAAAGGTGCGAGCCACACCCAGACCCGCAATGCGGTGGGGCTTCATCCTGTTCAAGATATGGCCCTCGAACAGGGCTTCTCCGGCAGTAGGACGGTAGATTCCACTTATCACGTTGAACAGGGAGGTCTTACCGGCCCCGTTGGCCCCTAAGAGGGCCACGATGTTCCCTTTCGGCACGGAGAAGGATATCCCCTTCAAGACCAGGATCACGTCGTTATACACAACCTCAATATTATTGACTTCAAGCATTCTGCTCTCCGCCTTCGTGTCTGCGCCCCCTGGAGGCACGTAAAACAACAGGGCTCCCCCCCCTTTACGCCCAGATCTTTGAACAATAGGTGCCTGAAGGTCTTGACGAAGACGGGTCCCTCAAGAAGATCCCTGCTCCGCTGCCACTGGAGAAGGATTCCGTCGTGAAAGGCTATGAGGGTATATGCCGCCGTGTGGGTGTCCAGGTCCGGGTCGATGAGGCCCTGGATTTTCCCCTTTTCAACGATCTTCCCCAAGAAACGGGCGTATTTGAGATAGACGCGCCCGAACTCCTTGTCAAATCGATCATGGCCGGCCCCTGAAAATTCCGCTGAAATAATGGTGGCCAGGAGACAGAGTTCGCGGTTCTTTTCCGATTTCGATCCCGATCCCGATAGCTATAGGGGTGGGGGGGGACCGAAGGTCCGAAGGGTTCATGGGGCACGGCTTACGGTTGTGGCCCCTGACCTTCCGGAATTTCCCTTTGACATTTCCCGGGATGGATGGTAGAAATTCAGAAAACCTCGCAATTGGTCCTTCAATCTCCGGCGCAGGCCTTGAGATGGCTTTCTCCTGGTCCATCCTTATTCAAGCGATTTTTCCGCCGCGGATCCTGTGTGATCCTGCCGGCGGGATCAAACCTTTTCACATTTGTACGTGCTCAATCAAATCAGTAAAGACCTGAACTGTTTCAGATCTGTCAACTCAAAATGAAAGGAGTAGAAGAATGGAAACAAGGCTTAAAAGGTTTGGTTTTCTGTTGGTTGCCCTGCTGGCCCTTTCCTTCGCCTCTTCTGGGGCCATAGCCGTTGAGACCACCGCCGTCGGAGAGGGAAGGACCCGCCAGGAGGCCATCAACAACGGTATCAGGGCCGCGGTTGAAAAGGCCCTGGGCACCATGGTGAAGTCCCAGACCCAGGTGAGTCAGGGGAAACTGGTGTGGGACAGGATCGCATCGGCCAGCGCAGGATATGTGAAGAGCTACGACGTGATAGCCGAGGGCAAAGATCCCATAAGCGACCTCTACAAGGTCAAACTGGCGGTTAATCTTGACGATCATAAGCTCAAGAACGCCCTGGACGAGTTCCTAAACGACCCCAGGGCCCAGAGGACCTTTCAGGAGACCAGTTTTGATGAGAGAAAGATAATCGTGGTCTATAAACCGAGGACCGGCTTTGATCTGCCGTTCAATTCCAAGGGGGTGCAGACCATAATGGACCTGATCCAGGACAAGCTCTCGGGCTACGGGTTCAGGGTATTTCTCCCGGACCAGTTGGTGCGCATAAAGGCAAAGAGCGCCGAGATGGTGGTGGACGAGGAGGACGCCATCAACCTGGCCAGGCAGGAGGCGGCGGACGCTGCCGTGGTGGTGAGCTTTGACGCTGCCAAGAGGCCCACCTCTGACGGGTACAACATCATCCTCTGCACCCTGTCGCTCAAGGCCTTTGACACCACCACGGGCGAGCTTTTCGCAAACGTCCAGGACAGGGACAAGACCATAGCGAGAGGAGGGGAGTACGGTATCCAGGACGGGGTGGCCCGCACTGCCATCAAGGTGGGACCCAGGACCGTGGACCGGCTGGTGAAAAAGATCGTGGACCGCTTCAGCACCAAGCGGGCCAAGTTCGTCACCCTCATATTCAGGAACATCGCCATCAAGGACCAGGACAGGGTGGAGGGGCTCGTGGAGGAGATCGGGTGGAGGTACAGGGTTTCCCGCCAGACCGGCAAGTACCTGGAGCTTGAGATCTTCAGCGAGGCCGATCCAACCTCTGTTAGGCGGACAATACGCAAGACCCTCAAGAAGAACGGCCTCCCCCTCACCCCCTCGGAGATGATCGGAAGCAGGGTTGTCTTTGTGGGAACCGCCACGGGAGGGTATTAGAATGAAACGGCACACCTGTTTTTCACTCCTGATACTCACCCTGCTCCTGAGCGCGTGCGCGGCAACGGGGCCGTCCAAAAAAGGCGCCCTGGTGAACGTTTACAGGCCCAATCCGGTAAAAGAGGCAATGGTATGCACCACCGAGGGGGAACAGGGTATCTCCTACATG
>DREN01000446.1 GCA_011051075.1 Deltaproteobacteria bacterium
TAACCATTCTGACCGGCGCCAGATCAATGAAGAGGGCCTCTTTTTGTAACCCCCATAGCCAGATCATTTACAAGCCTTGCCTGTGCGCCTGTTCAGATAAAGCCATGAGAGGGCTCGTTAATATGGTCCCCTTCAAATCCCATATTCCTTTCCGGGGGAACCCCCTGTGCCCTAATCCCGCCTGAGCGGGGCGAAGGGCTTTTGGTCCCGGATTTATTGAAATGTTACGATTTAATGGCTTAACTATCTATAAATATTCATTTCTCATGATACATTATTCCAACATTCCAATTGTAAGCAAAGCAAACTAAGTTCAGGTAAAGGAAGGGAAGGGTTTCATGGACTACGAAACACTGGAGTACGAGACGGTGGAGGACGGCATAGGGATCCTCTCCCTTAACCGCCCCCGCAGGTATAACACGGTCAACGCTAAAATGGCCGAAGAGTTGGAGGCCTTCTGGCGAGAGCGGCTTTACGACCTTGACACCCACGTAATCATCCTGAGGGGAAACGGGAACAAGCACTTCTGCGCCGGCCTGGACATGAAGGCGGTCATGAAGATCATGCCTGGGATGGATACGGATATGTTTTACAGGTTCCAGGCCCGGTTGGCGCGTCTCAACCTTGCCATGCGCCAGGCGCCCCAGCCCGTCATCTGCGCCGTCCACGGCGCGGCCGTGGGCCTTGGTTTCAGCTTTGCCCTCGCGTCCGACGTGAGGATCATAAGCGATGACTCCCGTTTTTCCGCGGCCTACATCAACATAGGTCTTGGCGGCGCTGACATGGCGTGCAGCTATTTCCTGCCCCGTCTCATGGGGGCTGGAAGGGCCTACGAGTTCATGCTCACAGGGAACTTCATGTCAGCGGAGGATGCCCTTTCCCTGGGCCTTGCCAGCCGCGTGGTGGCACGCGATCAGCTTATGGATACGGCCCTGGAACTGGCCCGCACAATGAACGGCAAGAACCCCATGGGCCTCCGTCTGACCAAGGAGGCCATCAATATGAACATTGACGCGGGGGGCCTGGAGCAGGCCCTAAATATGGAAGACAGAAACCAGACCCTCCTGGTCCTGC
Source organism: Deltaproteobacteria bacterium (assembly GCA_011051075.1). Lineage (GTDB taxonomy): Bacteria > Desulfobacterota > DSM-4660 > Desulfatiglandales > Desulfatiglandaceae > Desulfacyla. The sequence goes on from DREN01000446.1 coordinate 1,075, forward strand.
GTGGAAAGCTGGGACAAAAGACCGGCAGGTATTTCTGATCTGGTTGAACGTTGACGTGAAGTGTGCCCTTGGCCCTTTCCATGCGCGGTTTGTGAGGGTAGCGCTACCTGATTCTTGACCTATGGATGAGAGGTGAGATTAAGACGACTGTGCGGCTGAAGCCGCACCTACATTAATGTCATTATTGATGTTATCCTATTACTACAGCGAATCATTGATGTTTAACTTTTCGGCCAATTTCAGGCGTTTTTTGCGGGGCGATCTATAAGCAACAAGATTTCGTTTGAGGTGGTATTGAACAATTTCCATTGCGCCTTCCACTGATAGGGATCTGAGGGGCAACATCACGGATAACAGTCTCCGAACCATGTGTGGGGTCAACAGTAAACAAGCGGGGACATCCTTAAATATTATAGGTTTTCAGATAATTAATTTCATCCCGCTTTCAGCGGGACCAGAGGGAGGAATCCGAGTAAGTCGCACAGATTAGCACGTCGTCGAGGATTCCGACCGATAACGCAGTGAAATTATTTATCTGAAGTTCATACAATAACTATAGGGGCCTGGGGGAGAAAAAACTCTGACGGAGAAAAGGAAGCATTCGACCTCCTCTCCATTTCGTTCCGGTACGAATCCTCCCTTTCTCCTTGCCTGCTTGCTGCTGCTCTACTGACCTAAAAAAAAGGCAAAGCGGAACCCCAGGTAGCCGTCCCGGCCGACCGGCAGTTCCTGGCGTAGCCGTTCCAGCCCCCTCCCCGGTACACGCGGCGCGAGCCTGAGGAGGGACCAGTAGGATCGGTCACTGGCCCGGACGGGTACTTCCCGTACCAGTCCTGGCACCACTCCCACACGTTGCCGTGCATGTCGTACAGGCCCCAGGCGTTGGGGGAAAATCTCCCCACAGGAACGGTAGTCCTTCGATACTCCCCCTTGGGGCAGCCTGACAGGGGGTAGTTTCCATTGTAGTTGGCCTGATCCGTTGAAAGGCACCTCCCAAAGGAAAAAGGCGTGTAAGAAAACCCCATGAATACCATCCGTTACCATAGAACTAAAGCGGGGTTGTTGCCAAGACAGCGTCAAAGCCGGCGCAAATGTGGTGATATAACGCAAGTTGAAGAGAAGGGACTCTCACGCAAAGGCGCCAAGTCGCCAGATTTTCCCCTTTGTCCTTTGCGAGCTTTGCGCGAAGATTTCAGAAGCCGTCTATACCTGCATGATTTCAACCTGTTATTAGCAAGCATAACGTGGCCCTGCGGTTATGCCCCCTTATTCTGCTTGCCAAGATGCTGATTTGCACGGTAAATTGACAGGCAGGTTTAAGAGAACCCTGCAAAATCGGTTGCCAGAGACCAGCTTCTTCCTTTTTGGGCCGAGGCAGGCGGGCAAGACGACCCTGCTTAACGACCAAAAACCTCACCTCATTATCGACCTTCTCGACCCTGAACTTCAGTTGTCCTACAACAAGACCCCGAACCTTTTAAGGCAGCAGATAGATGATCTACCCCCTGGGAGAGGGTACAGGATCCTGACCGACGAAATCCAGCGGGTCCCGAGACTTCTTGATATTGTTCATGCCCTTATGGAGAAGAGGCCTGATCTTCAGTTTATCATGTGCGGCTCCTCCGCTCGCAACCTGCGCCGCGGGGCCTCCAATCTTCTCGGAGGAAGGGCCCTATATGGTACAACGCATCCATTACTCCTGACGAGGAACCAGACGCCACCTCCGGAAGACACACTGCTCGGTCCACTGGACGATCCCGGGCCGCACCGGATCGTTCCCTGACATGGTCAGACTGCTGATAATGGGAACCCCGTGGATCTTCTCGTACCTGTTCTGCCAGCGTTGCTTGGAGATCAAACCGCCCCCCGGACCGTAGGTATCAACGGTTGAACCGGTGACAAGCCAGCGCCCGTCTTTCTTCACGTACTGGTACCGGATGGTGTTCCTCATACCCTTGAGGGAGTGCTGGATAACGTGATCGATCCTAAAATCCCCTGAGATGATCCACTGCATGCTCTTTATGCCCTTGGCCGGATCCCTGGGCACGAACTGCATCTGATATCCAGGGCCGGTTTTCCTGGTGGTGACAGAGCTTAAACGGCACATATCCATGATCCCCTCCAGGGCTGAGGCCTGGAGCATCTGCTCAAGGCGGGTCATGTAGGGCTCCATGGCGGCCGAGGAGATATGCGCGATGCTGATCCGCACCTCACCCCGCTCCAGTTTCATATCACCATCGGCATCTTTCCAGGCGTAACCGAGGCGGCCACGGAGAGGCTGGGCCACCGGAGGCGTGACCGTCACGTGGATGGTACACCGGGCGCTCCGAAACCGCCTCAGCAGAAAATCCATACCCATCTGCCGCCCTACCAGTTCCGGAATGATCCAGGTGGAAAGGGCGTCCCATTGCGGGGTTGTAATCGCTGTCAGCCCCTGTCCTGGCAGTGGGCGCGATGGGGGAGAGGGTGGCGCGGATTTTGAGACCGGAGCGGAGACCGCAGCCATCTTACTGGTCAAAGGGATTGGCACGGGCCGGTCCGTGGTCGGCGAACCCGTGGAAGACCGGGATTCCGTTACCGCCCCGCTTTTTGAGGCAGGGATCTCCGCCTTCAGGCGGGCATCATCAAGCTGTTCAATGGGAGGGGCCGGGGATTCTCCATCCACTCCCACGTCTCTGGGGATGGAAACCCCGGGATCGGTGGGTCCCTGGACAGCCGGTCCTATAACCGGCACAGGCTTCTCAGTGGCCCGGGGCTCCCTCCCCCTTTTCAGTTTTGCCTCCCACGGTCTCAGTCAGATGGGCGCGCTGGTCAACATCCCCCACATAACGGCCGTAGACCCACCCCTCCCTGCCGGAGCCGGTAAGCACCCTCAGCCATCGCCCCTGTGTTGACTGGACCGTCAAGAGGTCACCCTTCTTGAGTACGGCCTTTATCCTGGCCCTGGTGGTAGGGCCCTGCCGCAGGTTCAGGCGGTGTGCGGTAACAACCCGCTGGGTTCCCGGGCTTACATGGGTCTGCTCTACCGGCAGATACGGCTCTGCGGTCTGATGCCTTCCCCCGCAACCCGCCAGAAAGACTGATATGAAAAGAATGATTATCCACCCTGTTCCACTGAGGTCCTTCTTCCGGCTACCTTTTGTATAACTCTTTCCCATGGCGTAGGATCAAGGATATGAGGCAATAGGCTGCCAAAAACCGGCCTTGCGTGAGACAAGAATGGCCAGGACTCCTTCCCATGTCAATGGAAAGGGAGGCAACACACAGGGAAACGTCATTATTGCAGATAACAGGTCGAAATCATGTTGGTATAGGCGACTTCTAAAATTCTCGCGCAAAGCCGCGAAGCTCGCAAGGAACAAAAGGGAAAGCTTTGCGACTTGGCGCCGCTGCGTGAGAGTCCCTTCTCTTCAACTTGCGTTATATCTCCACATTTACGTCCACTTTGACGTGGCCCTGGGGACCACCCGCAATTTCTTGACAAACTTCGTCCCCCAGTGATAAAGGTCCTTTTCAAGGAAGGCTGTAATTTCTGAAAAACTCGGAGCGTTTTCCAGGGACCCGCGCCCATCTCTCCCTGGCAGGGCCCGATCAAGGCCGTCAGAGCCGCGCCACCCAACGCCGTAATCTCAGACCGGGGAGGTACACCCCATGGAGAAGGACTTTCACTACTACCTGATCTACGCCGTCTCAAAGATAACCGGCCATGAAAAGGCCCATACAATCGCCCTTTCATCCCAGTTTGTGGACGACAACAACGAGGGACAGTTCTCCATAGACGAAAGACCCGCCCCCTTCCCTGAAAAGATCCGCTCCAACGGGGGACATTACTATCCCATAATGACCCAGTCCCTGTCAACCAGGTCCCTGGACCCCTATGTCCAGAAGTACGTTTACGTGCCCTTCCACTTTATCCCGGGTGACAACTCCGTGGTTATCGATGGGAAGAGAAATCCCTTCAGCACAACACCGGGAAGTCCCAACGCGAGGGTCCTCCTTAAAAAGGCCCTTGCAAGCGACAATCCCTACCGGATCGGCATAGCCCTTCACTCCTACGCGGACACATGGTCACATCAGAACTTCACAGGTCTTCATGAGGACTGGAACTCCATCTATCCCTGGTATAACCTGTTCAAGTCCATTGTGCCCAACATCGGCCATGCCGAGGCGGGACACTCGCCCGATGTGATCTCAGACGACTGGACGGACAACCGTCTGGACCAGAGAACGATCATAAACAGAAAGAGGGCACTGGAGGCAACGGGCGAGATCTACAAGGCCATGCGGAGAAAATCGGGCTACGGCCCCTACTGGAAAGATGTAAAGAAGGACTTAAGGCGGATCATCAACGCCCGGGACTACGATGACCGCAAAAAGAAGATCGAGGATCTCCTGACAGAGAGCGGCCTTGAAAGAGCGCCAAAGTACTCCAAGGACGACTGGATCGACCGGGCACTGGACAGGAGAGGAGAGGAGATAGTGATGCGGGACGGGTTTGAGGAAACAGACTGGTATCAATTTCATCAGGCTGCCAAGGCCCAGTTCGCCCTTGTGCTTGACCTGACCAAAGGGCTCTGATTATGGGAAAAACAGACGAAATGAAGTGGAGCACCCTCTACTCTTCCCGCGTGGCTTCCATGGGGCATTCTGACGTTGCCGAGATGCTGAAACTATCTGAACGACCCGAGGTCATATCCTTTGCAGGGGGGCTCCCCGATCCGGCGGTCTTTCTCCTTGATGAGATCAAAGACATCTTTCAGGAGGTCCTCCGTGAAAGAGGGCGCGCGGCCCTGGGTTATGGACCCACACAAGGCATAGGCCCTTTCAGGGAATGGCTGGCAGAACGTATGACAGGGGCGAGCAGACCCACCAGGGTGACGGAATGCCTGGTGACAACGGGGGGAATCGCGGCCGTGGATCTGATCTGCAAGGTCCTCCTGGACCCGGGCGATGTTGTCATTGTGGGTGAACCCTCCTACCTGGCGGCGCTCCACGTCATAAGGAGTTATCAGGGCCGCTTCGCCGGAGTGCCCCTGGACGGGGAGGGGATGGAGCCGGATGCCCTGGCATCGGTCATCGGAGAGCTCAAGAACAGGTCGCTCCGTCCCAAGTTTATCTACCTGGTCCCTTCGTTTCAGAACCCTTCAGGGGTCACGATCCCGGAAGACCGGCGAAGGAAAATTGTTGAGATAGCGGCCCAGAACCATGTGCCGGTCGTAGAGGACGCCGCCTACCGTGACCTCCGCTTTGAAGGGGAGGCCCCGCCGCTCTTGGCGTCCCTGGATCCCTTGAACGTCATACATATCAACACCCTGTCAAAGACCTTCAACCCCGGTATCCGCATAGGCTGGGTCACCGGGCCTGAGCCGCTGATCGAGACCCTGGCACTGGCCAAACAGGGCCAGGACCAGTGCTCCACCACCATCGGTCAGTACGCTGCCCTGGCCTTTGCCACAAAGGGGCTCATTGACCGTCAGATAACCAGATCCGTTGAGATATACGCCCGCAAGAGGGACGCCATGCTCGCCGCATTGGACAAATACTTCCCTGAAGAGGCACGCTGGACAAGACCGGAAGGGGGTTTTTATGCCTGGATCACCCTGGCCGGGAAAATCGACACGGAAGCGCTCCTCCCCGTATGCATAGAGGCGGCATCGGTTGCCTTTGGCGCCGGTCCCTCCTTCTACCACAACCGCCAGGGAAAGGAACATATGAGGCTCTGCTACAGCTACGTGCCCGAAGAACAGATCGAGGAGGGAATCCGCAGGCTTGGGGCCCTCCTCTCCGGGATCATGATCGGAGAAACGCCGTAGGGCCATGCCGTCAGCCCTCTTTACATAGGAGTCTCCCGGTGATCCCTGCCAGAGGAAAGAGTTTTTTCTGTTCATGGAGCGGAGGAAAGGACTCCTGCCTTGCCCTCTACTGTGCCATCCAGGCGGGGGCCGTTCCACGGGCGCTGCTCACCATGCTCACAAGGGACGGCGCCAGATCACGCTCTCACGGCCTCCCCGTGTCGGTACTTAACCACCAGGCCCTGGCATTGAAGATACCCCTTGTTGTGCGTGAATCCTCGTGGGACGACTATGAACAGAATTTCACAGAAATTATCCACAGATTCAGAAAAGAAGGAATGGTGTACGGGGTGTTCGGTGACATCGACTTGGAGGATCATTTCCAGTGGGTTGAACGTGTCTGTTCAGCCGTGGGCATCAGGGCCTGTGAACCGCTCTGGAAGCGACCGCGCCGTGAGCTTATGGAAAAGTTCTTTAACGCAGGTTTCAGCGCTACCATCATCGCTGTAAAGGAGGGGGTCCTGGACAGGGGCTTCCTGGGCCGCACCCTGGACCGGGATCTGGTCAGAGATCTGGAGAAGGCCGGGATCGATGCATCGGGAGAGGAAGGGGAGTATCACACGGTAGTTACCAACGGACCCATCTTCCGCCGCGAGATTCCCTTAGAGCAGGGGAAGAGTACCCTGCGGGGAGGTTACTCCTTCTTAGAGATCTCCGTAGCATCAACGCTCTGAGATCGTATCTTCTAAATAAATCAGGGACCAATGGCCTTTCATGGGGATTTTTGAAACTACCCGAGATCAACATACCTGATGTGACCCATGAGGTTTTTCATGAGGCTCTTAAAAAACGTGATTTTTCTGAAGGCGCTCCTCTCCCTTTCACTGCTATGTTTTCAGACAAGTCCGGCCGGGGGTTCCGGGGAAGACAGTTTCCTTGGGCCCCAGTCAAGGCAGTCCATGGGTGAGCAGAAGGTCCTGGTGCTTGCAGTTCGATTTCCCGACGTTGAACCAAGGTTTTCCTTAGGGCGAATCCGAAAGAAGGTGGTCAGAGGCCTTAACAGATATGTGAAAGAGCAATCCTACGGCCTCACGTGGGTGAAGGCCGACTTCAGGGGGTGGATAACCCTTCCCGACCCGATTCGACAGTACAGGGTGAGCCCCTATAATTTTGAAGTTGACAGGACAAGGGTTAAAAAGCTCATCGAGGACTCCATGTCGGCCATAGAGGATGAGGTGGATTTCTCCCGATACCAGCATATAATCGTCGTGCCCGGGGCCTTCACCACCCCCGGGAAGGGCTACGGAATGATCTGTTACTGCGCCAATCCCGGCATGCTCTCAGGGGTAAGGAAAAACCCCGGATATGTGCCGGTGGAATCTGAAGGGGGACGCATATTCCGGGGCGGCGTCTGTGTGGGCGCTGAAAACGCCCACCTCGGGATGTTTGCCCATGATTTCTTCCATGCCCTCGGGGGCATATACGAGGATAAACGGCTTGTACCCTGACTGTACGATTTCGAGCGTCAGTCTGACGCTTCAAGGCTCCCCGGTTTCAGGCATCATGCCATATATATGGGGCCGTGGGACATCATGTCTCAACATTTCATAGAAAGAAGAAGGCCCCCCCAGGGTATCTCCTCCTTCACCAAAATCAGGCTGGGCTGGATATCACCGGATCAGGTAACCCTGGTAAATCCAGGCGCCACTCAAACCGTTTTTTTGGCCCCCCTTTCAAAAGGAGGCCGTACCCTGGCAGTCAAAATACCCCTGAGCGGGAGGTGGAGCGGCGGCCGCCGCTACTACCTGGTGGAAAACCGCCAGCCCATCGGGTATGACCGCCTACTGCCGGATTGCGGCATACTTGTATTAGAGGTAAATCCGGATGTCAGAGAAGGATCAGGCACGGTAAAGGTCGTGGACGCAGATCCCGCTTCCCCATACTTTTCCCACGCCACATTCAGACTGGACCGGAACAGGAGAAATACCTTTATTGACAAAAAACAAGACGTTGCCATCATCCCCCTCTGGCCTGATAAGGGGACCCTGGGGGTCCTGATCACCACCCCTGAAAAAGCCCCCGATGCCCTGAGGACAGCCCTGACCATTCAGCAACTCCTGAAACGCTTTCCCGAACCGAGGGGAGCGGGGGAACAAAAGGCCATAGAAGAGAGCATTGCCTCTTTTAAGAGGTCTGATTTCAAGACATGCCGTGAAATTGCTCAGCAGAGGCTTGAAAGAGCATGGTAAAGGGGCCCGTCCCTTCCCTCTCAAGAACCCACGGATTCTGCTATGGATACTGCCCTATCGCCCAACATATTGACATAGCTGCCTAATTCGTTGTCATACCACCCGTAGATAACCGCCTGGGTGATGGCTATCCTGGCCAGATCCTGACCCCCCTGTTCAAACGGGCCTGACGGGGATTGCCCTGCCAGGGAGCAGAGTTTTTGCAGATCGATGTTTACCTCTGCAGTGCGCGTGTGGGTCTCGTGCGCCTCGATAACGGCCGCCGCCCTTGGAAGCCCCACAATATCGGCCGATACGTTCTGTTTTTCAGAGAAATTCAGGTACCCGCGGGGTTCGGCCGAAGCAGCCTGTCTGTAGATATCGTTGATCACCTCCCTACGGATCTGTTCACCAGAGGGGTCTTCCTGGAGATTGACCACCAAGATGATCAGGGATCCCGTTGCGGTGGGTATCCGCACAGACTCGGCAATGAACCCTATCTCTTTCATCTCTGGAAGTACAAGGGCCAGGGTGTTTGCGGCCCCGGTGGATGTGAGTATGATATTGTTCATGATGCTCCTGTTCTTCCTCAGATCGCTGGCTCCGCTCTTGGGGAGGCGATCCAGGACGGCCTGGGCACCAGTGACAGCGTGCACCGTGGCCATGGTGGCCGTCAGGATCCTTTGAGGGCCGAAGAAGTCCATGAGGGGTTTGATCATATGGGCAAGACAGGTGGTGGTGCAGGAGGCGTTTGAGATGATCCTGTGCACGCGGGGATCGTAATCGTTTTCGTTGATACCCATGATGGTGGTAACCGCGTCCTCTGGCATGGACCTGGTCTTATCCCTTATCTTGAAGGGCGCGGACACTATTACCTTGACGGCCCCGCATTCAAGATGTCCGCGAAGGGTGCCTTCCGGTTCATCATGGGGAAGGGTTGGATCCAGGAACCGTCCGGTGTTATCTATCACAAGCCTGACATCACGCTCCATCCAGTTGATACCCCTTGGGTCTCGAGAGGTCTTTAAAACCCTGATCCTGACACCGTCGACCATCAGGTATCCCTCCACCTCGTTTATCTCCTGAATTATAGGCTTCGCCCTGTGCCCGTACAGATAGGTCCCAAGGGAACCGTAGGTGGAATCCCGTTCAAGGTAGTGGGCAAGGTCATTAAGCGAGGCCCCCACCTCCCGCCCCACGTTGACCACTATCTCGTGGAACCTTTTGCGGGCAACGTGATGCCAGACGGTGAGTTTTCCTATTCTTCCAAGGCCGTTTATCCCTATCTTCAATCCACGCCCGGTCTCTCTTTTCACTGTATCTCCCATCTATCCCCTCTCCATCTCCTTGATCTTCATCTTACCCGAGTAAACTGAGCCTTCCAGGCCGTCAATACTTATCCAGCCCCCTGACCTGAGCAACCTCCCGTCAAAGGAACACGTGCTTTCCTTTTCCATGCAGACGAGGTTCGGACATCCCACCACGCAGGTCTTGTTCAGACGATGTGCGACAATGGCTGCATGAGAGGTTGACCCGCCCCTGGCCGTAAGGAGTCCATCCGCCTCGTAGATCTCCTTTATGTCATCGGGCACGGTGTCGCTTCTGACGATAATCAACGAGGTTTCAGGCTCTCTTCTTCGCCATTTTTCCATCTCCGCAAGGTTGAAAACAACCCTTCCTGTCATTGCGCCCCCGCTCACCCCGATACCGTGACCTAAAAATTCGGCCTCCCTTTTCGATATCAGGTCAAAGGAGTAGGCCCTCTTTCTCTCCCTGATGGCCATCTCCCTGGTCTGGAGAAAGTAGAGGCCCCTGGCCTGGGGTCCTTCAAAGGTAAATTCAACCTCCTGCGGGCTCCACTTCCTCTCGTATACGAGCTCCTTTGCCCACTCCCTCATGGTCTGGTAGATCTCCGGAAACAGCTCCTCAAGGGTAGAGTCAGCATCCCTGTTTTCGATCTCAGCCTGCTTCTTCGATATGGGCCGGGTTTTTACAAGGCCCGATACCACGTCTTCTCCCTGGTTCCCGGGAGTAAAATCGCCCCACAACATCATGGTATCCCCGGACCACCTGGGGTTGTGGGTAAAAAAGACCCCTGAACCGGATTCCCTGGAGAAGTTCCCGAATACCATTGCCTGGATGGTTACGGCGGTACCCCAGTCATCAGAAATACCCATTATCTTCCTGAAGGCTTCCGCCTTTGGGGCGTTCCACGAATCAAAGACCTTTCCGATGGAGATGTAGAGCTGCTCAAAAGGCTCCTCCTTTATCTCAACACCCCTGTCCCGGATCAGTGTCTTATAGGTGAGGGCAACCTGGCGCATCTGATCCCCTGAGAAGTTCCTCTTGTAGGGTACGCCCAGACGTTCCTTGAACTCATCAATGACGGCATCGAACTCGTCCCTCAGGAGACCAAAGGCCATGCCATAGGACTGTAGAAATCTGCGATAGGTGTCCCATCCAAACCACTGGTTACCCGTAAGGGCAACCATCCCCTCCACCACCTCTTCGTTTATCCCCACGTCCAGGAAGGTATTCATCATCCCCGGCTGGGAGATGGAAGAACCGCTCCTCACGGACAAGAGCAGGGGATTGTCGGGGGCCCCAAAGGTCCTGCCTGTCAACTTCTCAAGGTTTCGCACTTCCAAGGCCACCTGCTCCTCAAGGTTCGTTTTTGCGGGCAGGTAGTTGTCAACAACCTCACGGCACCTGAAGACCTCGGTGGTGATAATAAAACCGGGGGGGACCGGCAGGCCGAAGCCCAGTATCCTTACCAGGTTCAGCCCCTTGTTCCCAAGATGGATTATGTCTGAAAGGCCCCTTTTCAGGGGATCCATAGGCGTTAGGGCCTTCTGGGGGTCATAGCTGAGCAGCAACCGGAGTCTTTTCTCTGGAAGCCTGTGCGATTGCCGGTAGAGTGTGTTCAGTATACGGGTCAGGAAAAGATCAAGCTGCTGCAGGCCCAGAGACGAGGCGATTCTGTCCCGGAGAAAGACCTCTGTCACGCGATGCACCAGTTTTTCGTCGTCTTCGGCCCCCGCAGCCGGATAATACCTGGAGATCAGCCTCCCGGGAGGCAGGTTACGCAAGATCTTCAACAGATTTTCCTGGTGAATATTGTTGAAGTAGTCGTTCACCATGTTCCCCACTGCCCGGGAAAACCCCCGGAATATATCCAGGTACTGTGTAGGGGAAAAACCCCTCACCTGAAGGGAGCTGGCCAGGAGATCCAGTTGTCTCTCCATCTCCACTGAGACAATGCCGTCTAATTTGAGGGCCCGGTCAAACAGGCGCAGGTAAAGGTTGATCTGGGAAAAGGTGGCCCTTGTAATGAGTTTGAAATCAATACCTTCCACCATATCTTCGAGCAGAGAGTTCAACAGGGACTCCAGACGGAAGCTCAGCCCCAGGGCCTCAAATTTCAGCTCATGATAACTCCCGTACATGGAAGGTATGTCCACTGTAAAGTGCCTTTTACGGTATATGTCCTCTGTTACCTCATAGCTCGCCGGAGACAGGATGATCTCTTTCAGTTGTTCAAGGTAGTCGAGAATTGCCTCTATCTTACCCCTTCCTTCCCCGGCCCCCAGGGCCTGTCTCAGCCGGTCCGTACGGGGAAGGCCGCTCGATCTTTGCCTGGACAGATAACTCTCTATTTCAACGAAGTTCAGATGGTACTTCTGGTAAAGGAGTTTGTACAACTCCACCATAAGTTCCACCCGTTCCGAATCCAGGTCCGAGACATGGGGCAGTTTTTCAATCATCTGCCTCAGGCGATCCTTTTCAAGGGTCAGCAGGTCATCTACCCTGTTAAGGCCTGCCTCTTGAAAAACGTGGCTCACAATCCGGTGCACGCCGTCAATATATTCCCCTTCCGTCTCAATCTGCCTGTAGATGCCGGGGGGCAAAACCGATTCCAGCCCCTTTTTGTTCCGGGTCTGCCAGAAGGAGAGGGAGGCCTCCATCAGCCCGATGATCCGGTTGCTGCTCTCCACATGGCTCTGTTTTCTGATAAAATGGGAGAGAGGATCTCTCCGTAGGCATATCTCATCGATCCTGGTGGAGATATCCCGCAGTGCCCCTTCGGCCCCTATCTCACTGAAAAAGGCGGGAAACAGGCGGGCTAACTGTTTGACAAGGTTATAAACGGGCCCCACATGGCTGTTCAGCAGTCGGGTTATATCCCGGGGAAAAAGATCGGTGTCTTTGATAAAGACCCCGCTGAGGGAAAGATGGATGATCAGGGAGGAGATGAGTTTCTTGGACCACTTGGGGTTCAGTTCTATGAGCTCAAGCCAGGTGCGGATATTCTGTATGTGCGCTTGATTGGCGCGTATCTGCCAGTCATCGCCCACCCCCTGTATCCGGGGGGCCTGGAATCCCAGGGAAACCATGGAATCAATAAAAAAATCAACCAGATCGCTCTCATCGGTCTTATAGACACCTTTGCCGATATTCAGGACACAGTTAAGAGCTGTTCCTGGAAATTTTTCAACACTCTGCCTTAAAGTTGCAAATATCCTCTCCAGAAACCGCTGAATAACCAGATAGTCTTCATTCTCAATGATCCATGCCAGTGTCCGGTTAATATCCCTCAGGGTCTCTTCGTGAATGGCCGAAAGGCCCTTTACGTTCATGACGTGAAGGAGGAAGATGAGCTTCCACTCCCTTCCCTGGCCCTGATCGGCCCCCGCGCTGAGGAGCTTTTTGGGTATCTCCTCGTAAACCGAAACGATCTGCCCGTATCCTGGCAGTTGGGTGAGCCGGTCCAGACGGTCCGCCGGGGTGTCATCACGGGCCCTGGCAGTCCTCTCCAACCACTCCAGACATTCTTCTAACCGCCGGTGGGAGACAGGTCCGAGGATATCGGTCAATTTCTTTCCCTGAACCGTCTTCCCGGATTCGGTCTTAAACCATGAGGTGGGGTCTTCCTGATTCAACCAGAACTCGTAGGTGTACCGGAAATAATCGATCAGGAGATCGTTAAGGGATGAGCAGTCAAATTCAGCGGGCATCACGCGAGAATAAAGCCCCGCCAGCTTACTGAGCTGATAAAAGCTCCTGACAAAGAGAAAGAAGGTCTCCCCGGTATAGATCCTTATGGTATCAAACCCGTAGTCCAGCACGGGCAGCAGCCTCTCAAGCCCGTCGCCCCCCTCCCTGATGATATGTTGTATGAAGCAGAGAAGATTGTCAGCCGCATCGATCCTCACACCTTCGTCACGGGAGGAATCAATGGCCTGGAAAAAGATATCTAAATAAAGCCTTGCCGCCTCTGGCCCCTTGGGGTGGGTCTTGAGGATATGAAAGTAGTTGAGGGCGTAAGACCTGGCTTCTTTCACACTGTACTGCCAGTTCCTGTACGGATGGCAGATCTCTTCCAGAAAGGTCTTTAATCGCTGTCTGACACCGTAGTACTCACCCATGACCTCTAACAGGATCTCATACCTGTTATCAACGGTCACATCAACCCGGGTACGGGCCAGGTTCACTTCAAGGGCCGTGGATTCCATATCCCTGGTTCTCCTGAACATGAACGGGCGATTTTAGTGGGACTATCGGCGGTTCCTTTTTTATTCTACACGATCCTTCCTGGTGCAGTCCAGTTCAAAAGGGGCCATGTCAGGAAAACATCAAAGTCACGACTAACCTGGGGATAGCACTGGGCCAAATGCCATCTATTTCTGCGTTATCGCATCAAAATCCCAAATTACAATCCCATGCATCGCGGGATCAAATTACAAACAATGTCCAAGCTACAACACGCGGCGCAAGCGCCTGCGCTGCGCGTGACCAAACTATTTCAACCTGTGCGGTCAGACTTCAGCAATTCTGGATACGGGATATATCCCGCCCGCGGCGGGAGTCCGTCCGTGGGGGCCTCTTTTCCAAAGGACGCAAAACCCTGTCTCGTTGCACAGGGACGGCAGCATGCGCTTGAAATAAGCTACGGGAAAGCCCCAGGAGAGAGTCTCGGTTGGACCATGTACGGGTCCTGCCTGCTCCGAAGCTGTAATCCCACTAAGGGGGCGTTCCATGTCGTGTGGAATATTTTGTTGCGTCCTTAATTCTGGATACGGGATATATCCCGCCCGCGGCGGGAGTCCGTCCGTGGGGGCCTCTTTTCCAAAGGACGCAAAACCCTGTCTCGTTGCA
>DREN01000463.1 GCA_011051075.1 Deltaproteobacteria bacterium
GCTTTCAACTGTTCTGGCCCCTAAGCGGAACTCGTTTTTCAGTGCCTCAGCAAAGGTGAGGTCCAGTTGCTCGCAGGCCGATCGCATGTCGCTCAAAAGGCACTGCTGGGGGAATTGAACGATCTGCTGGGCCAGGGCCTCTGCCTCTTCCCTCGCGGTCCCTGGGTCCACAACCCGGTTGGCCAGTCCCATGGCCATGGCTTCATCCGCATGCACAGGCCGGCCGGTAATAATCATATCCATGGCGCGGGAAAGGCCTATCAATCGAGGCAGCCGAACCGTGCCGCCGTCAATAAGGGGAACACCCCAGCGCCGGCAGAACACCCCGAAGACCGCGTCAGCACTCACCACACGCATATGGCACCAGAGGGCGAGCTCGAGTCCCCCTGCCACGGCATAGCCTTCCACCGCAGCAATCACCGGCTTTTTCACCCGCATGCGCGTAGGTCCCATGGGCCCGTAACCATCCTCAGCCAGTCTGTTCCCCCTGCCCTCGGCAAGTCCCTTGAGGTCTGCGCCAGCGCAGAAGTTTCCCCCAGCCCCGGTAAGGACCGAAGCGCGGGCCCCATCATCATCCTCAAAGGACCTGAATGCCTCATAAAGCTCCCGGGCCGTTGGCCCGTCCACCGCGTTTCTCACCTCTGGGCGGCTGATTATAACGGTTGTGACAGCACCTTTTTTTTCAGTAATCACGCCCATCTCCATACCCCTCCCACGTTTTCCATTGACCGAGAAGCTGTTTTGGCCTAAGAGATTATTAGCAGATGGGAGATGTGGGGGCAAGCCTTGTCACCTCTTATCTCACCAGGCATACGCCCATAACCGGATACAGACTACCCGCCTAACAGAGCATAGGGCAACCGAAGGGATACGACAGGGAGGAAATCCTCCACGCCCTGAAAGGATGTGCGATCGAAAACCCGTGAAATTCATCGGCCTTAGGGCCTTCGCACAATAGCCGCCCGGTTGGTTCCCTCAGCCGTGTTGAAGCTGCCTCAGCGGGTCTTTTTGGGGAAGAGGATAGAAAAGGTTGTGCCGCCTGACCTGAAACAGTCTTCCCTAGCGGCACAGAATCGGCACCTACTTATCTTTCCGGGGCAGGCATCGTATTCATTGGGTATGAATACACACCTAGAAGAGTCCATATCTATCCTGAAATCATATCTCTCCGAGAAGACCTTCATCCTCAACAGATCCGCACCCCTGCCACCGGCGTTGAAGTCAAAGGGGCCCCTGGTGGCATAGGCCATGGTGTCCTGGGTGGTAAAAAAGCCCTCAAATATCAGTCTCTGATTCTCCCCTGTAATCCCCACTCCCCAATCCCTTATGCGCAGTTCCACATGGCTCTCCCCTCCCCTGACAGACACCTCCGCCTTTCCCTCATCAGGGGTATTTTCTATGGCGTTTTTCATAAGGCCGTCAAACACCTTCTGAAGGACCGTCAACGGAACGTTTATGGGTGGGGCCGCATCCAGTTCAATGGATATTTCCACCTGCCGATGCGAAAACAGGGGCCGCAGTTCTTCCATCCTCTTTCTCACATATGGCCCCAGGTCGATATTTTCAGGCGGGAGTCGTTTAGGCCCGAAAAGGTCCTCAATACGTCCTCTCAAAAAGGAAACGAGCTCTCCCTCGTCAGCCCCTTCAGCAACGAGGGTCTCAAGCTCATCGCCGCACTGATCCACCAGGCCTGAAAGGAGGTCATAGGCCCGATACGGCCTGCCCTGAATGATATCTTCCACCTGGTACTGGATCTCCATGATTCGCCCGAGGCTTCTCTCTGCCCTTGTCACGGTGGGCTTCCAGGTCTCCTCAGGCAGGGAGGCCATCCTTTTTCCAAGTATCCTCAGGGAACCGGAGAGGACCGATACGGGCGTCTTCAGCTCATGTGAGAGGTGATGGAACATCTTGTCCTTTGCCCGGTTCATCCTTGACACGTCCGCGTAGGCCTTCCTGAGTTCGCTTGAAAACCTGGCGTTTTCAATGGAAAGGGCCACGGTCCCGGCTATCATGGTCAGGAGCTCCACATCGGTCTGGTCAAAGGGTCCTTGCTTTTTGTTCATGGCGCTGAGGACCCCGATGATCCGATCGCTGCTCTTTGCCGCCACCTGGAGGAAATTTCTGGTCCTATAGCCTAACTTTCTGTCCCTGATAGGGTACGATTTTCCTATCGTAGAGGTATCGTTCACCATAACCGGTTCCCCCGTCCTGATCACCTTCAGGGCAACCACCTGATCCGCGTGCTCCACCGGAAAACGAACCTCCTTGACCCTTTTCTGAGTGGCCGTATCGTCGTAGGCAACCCCGGGGAAAAAGATCTCCTGTTTCTCTTCATCAAGAAGTATGACTACGCCGCCCTCCACACACAGCAGGGTCTTTATTTCACTGCTTATATAGTCCAGGAGTTCATCCAAGTCAGGGTAGCGGGGCAGGGCCATGCTGATCCTGAGCATGGCCTGATTATTCCGGGCGATCCTCTTCTCCCGGGTAACATCCCTCAGGATAACCAGCTCTCCGGCCTCCCTCCCGTCGGGACCTGAAAACAGAGCGGCCCTCATGATCACATCAAGAACCCGCCCGTCTTTGGTCATCCTCCTGGTCTCGTGTCTCAGTATGGTCTTTTCCTCGAAAAGTCTCCTGATATCATCAGGGATCTCTCTTTCAAGGTCAGGCGGTACATAGGGGATCCTTTTTCCCTTCAGTTCCTGAAGGGTCCATCCGAAGGTATCTGTGAAGGCAGGGTTCAGATAAGATACCAGGCCATCCACTGTAAAAACCACTGTTGGATAAGGGGCAAAGTCGAGCAGTGTCCTCAGATGATGGTCAGACCCTGTTTCCACCTGCGTCAGTTGGCAGGCCTGTTCTTCCAGGTCCCTGATCTTCTGCTCAAGTTCTTCATATGTGTGGTTGCCGGTCATCCTGAACTCTTTCACTTGCGCCTGGAGTCAGGCTCAGCCTTTAATTTTCTTGTAAAGGGGAGGAAATGGCAGGGTTCAGAGCATCTTCTCAATGAATCCGGGATCAGTGGCCTTTCATCCCGCCCTGGCCCAGCCTCGGTCCATCCTCGGCTTGACACAGGCACAGGGGGGGTTGGAGTTCCCGAGACCTCAGATCAGACGCACCCATCCCGGGTCCAATCCCAACTGTGCCAGCCACTCCTGAATAGCCCCGTGCAGGAGGCGGTAGTAATTCTCGGTACCTCCCAGGCCCCTCCTGCCGAAGTAGTAGTTGATCTCAAGGGCCAGGGGCTCCGGATCTTCGTCCATAATGGAAAACACCAAATCTATGGCCGCCAGGTTGATGCCGGTTTTATGGGAGAGGAGGTGGGTCAGGGCCCTTCCCTTTTCCTGAAGATCGGGCCGCCATTCATGATCAATAAGGGCGCCCCGGTTGATGGTGGTTATCTCCTGCCCCGGCCTGGCGGGCCGTTTCCAGTATGTTATTATCCTCTTCCCTATAGTCACGGCTCTGAGCACGTTTCCGCCACAGGGGATATGGTCCTGGGTGACAAAGCCCTTCAAACCCGATCTTCCCCGGAGGGAGAGGCGAGCCAGCGCCCTATCCAGGGCAACCCGGTCTGCCACAAAAAATACTCCCTCCCCCTCGTGGGTCCTATCCTCTTTGATAAAGAAGGGGAATTCATGGGGCATCCCCTGCCCCCCTGCCCACGCCTCCGTAAAATCCCCGACTCCGTTCCAGGCCAAAGTCGCCGGATGGGGAATGCCCTTATCCCTGAACAGTGCCCTCTGCCCCACCTTGCCCTGATATCTGATGCGGGCCTTGTAATTGGGAAACAGGGGGGTATCAGACCGGGCGCAGAGCCCATACAGCTCCTGAGTGCACGCCTGAGGGAGGATAACGGCCTCGGCCTCCTCAATTGCATGAAGGATCTCCCCATCCAGGTCGCAGTCTCCCAGGATAATCTGACGGTGGGCCTCAAAGCATGGATGAAACGAGAGGATCATGAACTTAGTTCGCTTCGCTCACAATTTCGCACCCGCCTCAGCCTTTTTCAGCGCGTTTTCAAGGTCCTGGCGCTGAATCGGCTTGTAAAGAAAGGCGGTGATATTCAGGGTCAAGGCCTGGCGGGCCAGGTCCAGCCCCTTGGTGCGATCGGTCTCTTTGGTGGAAAAAAAGGCTCAAAGATTCTATCCTGCAGATGGGGGGCAATGCCCACGCCGGTGTCTGACACCTCCAGACAAACCCGTGTGTTTTCAGAATAGGTCTTGATGGTCACTGCCCCTCCGGTCTTTTGCCCTTTGATCTTAATGGCCTCTCTTGCGTTCTCCAGGAGGTTGAAAATGACCTCCGCCAGACAGGCCCTCTGTCCTATCACGGGTGGAAGATCCCGACCTCGGTCTATTTTAACCTGAATATTATCGAGGGTCAACTGGCGATCCAGGAGCTCCCGCAACCAGTCCCCGGCCAGATTAAATCCCAGCACTGCAATAACAATGGTCAGCCCCGGAAAGGTGATCAGCCACCAGGCATAGGTGATGTACTGGCGGCCTTCGGCGAGCATCAACCCCCAGTCGCAGGACGGCGGCTGGGCCCCCAGGCCCAAAAAACTCATGGTGGCGGTCAGGACGATGATGCCGCCGATCTCGATGGTGGCCGGGATGATGTTTTTGGTGCTGGGGCCATTGACCGCTACCATGGGAAAAGGCGGCCGTTTCCTATGGCCAGGCCGGGGTAGGTCATGAACGCGAAATTGGCCCCGGTAAAAAGCTCCCCTAAGATACCACTGACAACGGCGGGCAACCCCTGGCCGCCGAATTCGGGGTTGGTGGATGTTCCGATCCACCCGTTTTCCGCCATGACCCGCCAGCACTCATGAAAAGATGCGGGCGGTATTACCCGGCCTTCATCGTAGGAACAGCCTTCCCTGTCCCCGTCCTGCATGGCAGGTCCCAGAACTTCCCGGCAGACCTTGAGCGCTTCGTCAATGATCATGCTGAAGTCTTCGTTGTCAAAATCCTGGTAGGCCTCGTAAGTCAGAAGCTTATCCATATTCAGGTATTCGAAAAGGACGAATTTCAGATCCCTTCTGAAATTAAGAAATGAATATTACAATCCGCTGGATCAACTTCTTGAAACCGAGACGGTTGGCGAAGAGGCCTTTCGAAAGGCGACGGGTCTGGGCGCTAACTGGCTGGCCAGGTTTGAAGAATGGGGAGTTATCACCTGGAAAAAGCGTGGTCAGGATAAGGTTTATTCACAAGATGATGTGATTATCGGTAAATTGCTGGTCGACCTGGATCAGGCCGGTTTTGGCCCAAAAGACGGCTTTAATATTGAGAATGTCAAACATTACGTTGATCTGTTTCGTGAGATCGTGGTGATGTCCCACACTGGATATCTGGAGGCCCATCTGGATCAATACACCCGTGAGGAGAACCTGGAAAGAAGTGTCCGGGGCAGAGAACTCATGAGTCTCTTTTTCTACCATCTTTACAGGAAGTTGATACGGAACGAAAGTGAACGGTTTCAATCCGGCAAGAATGAGAAATAGCGCTGATTTTTCTCTCAGCTAAAATGAATCACCGGCACAAGGACCGGAAATCCGTCCGATCCCGCATAGGCCACAAATTTAAGAGAAGCGAGGCCATTGAACAGATCTTTCGCAAAAGGTTTGAGAGTCGGCGATAAGAACTCGTTTTTTTGGGAAAGTACAGCGGGAGTGGCCTTGGGGATCAAGGAAGATCCGACCATCCCGCCTTGCGGGATTGTAGGGAGAACTCACGGCCCTCAAATGGGGGCTTTAGCCGAGCCCGGATAGCGTGGAGACCGACACAGCGACAGGAGCTTGTCGAAGATCCCGTTTTCAGCGGGGATCATGCCAAAAGGGCGGGAAATAGGGGAAATTTGAGCAGAGCGGTCCCGTGAACTCAACTCTTTCCTGAAAACTCAGGGACATGCATTTTTTTGAAAAAATTCACTTTTTTCAACCCTTATATCGGAATTTCAGGATTTGACTTTGTTCCTTGAGATGACTATAATCCTACGAAACCTATTGGATCGTCAGGAGTAAGACAATGCCCATTTTTGAATTCAGGTGCGCGGCCTGTGGAGAGGTGTTTGAAAAACTCTTCATGAGTCCGGACGAACAGGCGGACATGAGTTGCCCCTGTTGCAAGGCGGAAAACGTGGAACGGGTGGTAAGCAGGACCAACTACTCCATCGGTTCGGGCCCGGGAGGCAACCAGCCCAGGATAACCGCAAAATCTTGCGGGGATGCCGGCCGCTGCATGACCCTTGACCTGCCGGGGCCTGCCAGATGATGGGCCTCCAGGAACCCGTTCCGTCCCCTCTAAAGGGCGAGCTAAGCGACGATGACAGGCTCCATATTACAGAGGTCTTTGAGGAAGAGGTGGTGCCGAAACTCAGGATGATGGATGCCCGGGCAGGCAACCTGAACTGCGCATTTGCCGGAGAGGAGTACTGCAACTGGGTCGTCCAGTTCAGACCCACCCGTTTCGGTTTTGAAATTGTCGATTTTGAGTACGATGAGAATTCCAGGAGCTTCGAGCTCCCCCCCGGACGGCTGATCAAGGATATAGCTTGAAATGTTTGAAAGCAGGTTCATAGGGAAAGAACCGGTTAAAAGGCCCCAATGCCCCTTTTGCGGGCAGCTCGTTGAGGCCCCAAAGGAACTCTCCACCAGGAAACCGGGTGAGATGCCCATGGGTTCATGTTCATGCGGGGCCGTCTATGCCTGTGACGAAACCGGCCACAACCTGGGCTCGGCCATGATAGAGGCCCTGGTGTTCGGCTGCGACATGGACTGGGACCTTGCCTGGGGCCTGGAGCCTGAAGAGGACTACCTGCAGGAAATAGTTGAAAATTATGACCTGATAAGTCATCTGATCATACCCTCGGGCTCCTATGAGGGGAGAAGGATCGGGGGAGCCCTCTACTTCATAAGACTCCACAGAGATATTCAGGAGGTTGCCTCTGAAGGGGTCAGGCAGAGGCTGGCGGGCGCTGTTCCAGTCTCGTCTGATTCATCCACACGGCATGGGAGGAAAAAAACCCTGTCAAAGAGAGAGGTAGAGACCCTTGTCAGGGATTATGAAATTCGCCCCATAGAGGACGCGGCAGGCAAGGACAAGAAGATGATCAGGTACCTGCAGCGCATCCTCTACTCAGGAGACCCGCAGCTCCGACAGAGGGCCGCCGAGTCCCTCGGCAGGGTATGCGCGGTCATAGGTCAGAGGGACCCCGGGATTATTTCCAAGCTGCTTCAGGGGCTCTTTTACTCCATTGTGGATACCGCGGCCTTTTCCCCGGGGGCCTTTGAGGCCATTGGAGAGATCATCGCCCACAGGCCCGATCTCTTTGGAGGCTACGCCCCTCAGCTCTACCAGTTCCTTGCCGATCCGACCCGGAAGGCCAGTGCCATTCAGGCCCTGGGCAGGATCGCCCTGTCAAGTCCAAAGATTCTGCGCAAGCACACCCTCCATTTCTTTGCCTTCTTGGATGATCCTGACCCGGAGGTACGCGGCTACACCGCCTGGCTCATGGGCAACTTAGGGGCCCATGAGGCAAGAAAGGATGTTGAGGCCCTCATGGGGGAATCCCATGAGATAGAGATGTACTGGGATGGATTCATTGAGAAGAAAAGCGTGGGACTGGTGGCGTCAGAGGCAGCGGCAAAGTTGTGATAACAGAATACCTCTTCTCCTCCCCCCAGGGAGACATCTCCCTCACCCCCGAAGACCTGTCAAGGCCTTTTCTGGTAGCACCACTTAAGGAGCATCCCTTCCTGACCCTAAGAGACTACTTCCATGCCATCGAGGAGTTCATCCTGAAAGACGGGGGCAAATCCCTGGGGTCTGCCCTTAAAAAGATCCGGGAAAACTGTTTCCGCCCCACGGGGATTGAGAGAATGGTCATCCGCAGTGAAAAACATGGGGCCTTTCACCATGTCGCCAGTGTGGAGATCTTTCTTCATGAAGAGCGGATCAAGTTCGCTGTGAGTACGGCCCTGTCTGAAGAGGGGAGGGAACGCCTGGCGCGGGAATTCGGCCTCCTGAGATCCCTGAACGATTCACTGAAGCTCCCCTACCTGCCTAAAGTTCACCAGATGGGAGAGGTGATACAAAGGGCCGAGAGCGGGGAGGTGGAGATCCTGGCCATGCTCCTGGGAGAGTGGTTCGAGGACTACCATGAATGGCATTTTTCCGTTGACGGGGGGCGTGGGCACCAGAAACTGTGTATATGGGACCTGCTGGACGGACACCGGTTTGCCACACTGGAAGAGGCATATCAAATCTTCCACGAGGCGTCCAAGATCGTTACCCTCTACTACGATACCGAAACCTTCAGGCAGATCTATCCCTGGCACCACGGGGCCGGAGACTTTGTAGTGAGCGCAGGGGAAGGCCGTATCACCCTGAGGCTAACCACTGTCAGGGGGTACCGGTCCATAATGGACCGATTAGCGGATGATCCCCCAGGCCCCATGACGGCGCTCCTCTACTTTTTCCTGAATCTCACCCTCAGGATGCGGTTGGACAGGCTCGACGGCGTGGGGAAGACGGTCTGGGCCGACGATTTTGCAGCGGCTGCTGCAACTGAAGGCTTTTTTCAGGCCCTGGGAATCATGGAGGCACAGGGTAGGATCGAATCGGGGCTCGCAGGTAAACTACTTTCCCTGCTTCAGTCCTTCAGCGAAGAGGAGTTCGGGAAACTCCTGGAACCGCTTCTTGTACTCTACCAGGAAGACGATCCCACGGATCTGGCGGTAATACTGGCCAACCGCAAGAGACACGTCACGCTTCTGAGCCGGGTCCTCCAAGCTCTCCAGATATGAGTTGCTCCACGGGTGTCTTTATGACCTTTGAAACAGAGAGGAGGAGAGACGCCCTTTCAATCCCCTTGGCCTCCTTTTTATCAACGAGCTCGGAGGATAGCTGATAGAGCTCGCGATGGATCCCGTCAAGGTTGAAGGCGGGGTATGTCTGATCCTTCCTGAACCCGGATTTTCCACATACCCTCAAGGCCCCCCGGATCATGGTGGGGATTCCATACACCCTGCACGTTATGGGCCGATAGGGGTAAAGGACACACTCATCATTATCGTCCAGGAGGGGACACCTGATCCTCGCCCTGGCAAGGGAGTATGCTCTCATCTGAGGATCATCCCTGAATTCCGCGAGGGTCCTTTCCAGCTTCAGGAGCCCTTCATCCGCCCGAGCGCATCTCTTCAGGGCAGGGGCCCTCTCCTGTTCAGGAAGTTGGTCAAAGTCGTGCTTCAGGAAGACCGCCTCCACGAGAAAAAGTCCGAACACCGCATGGCAGCAGTCAGCACAATGGGGCTTGCAACTGATACATTCCTCAAACTCCCCTGCCATTCTCAGGAAGGCCTGATCCGCCTTTGACACCAGGTTGTCGTAAGGCTCGAATAGATAGGAAAAATCGGTCATTCTCAGCAGACGCGCTCAGGCGGACACGGATGGAGAGGAGGTTCGCCGGTGAGGTTCCAAGACCTTTTTAAACTCCGGGTGGGGCTCAAAACCCAAGTCAACGGCCCTGTCCAGATGCTCGATGGCCTTTGCGTATTCATTGTTATTATAGTAGGCTGCGGCAAGGTTGTTGTGGCCCAATGCAAACTCAGGCGCCATATTAACCATCTTCTCTCCGGTCTCAATGGCCTTTTCCACATCCCCTGCCTGGAGGTAGGCGTTTGTAAGGTTGCTCCAGGCCTGTACGATCTCAGGGTTCAGCTCAACGGCCTTTTTCAGTGCTGAAATGGCCTCATCTGTCTTCATCATCTGCAGATAGGCAAAACCTATGTTGGCATAGCCGCGGGCATACCTGGGCTCTATCTCAACGGCCTTCCTGTTGGCGTCAACCACCATTTCTAGGTCGCCCTTCTTGAAGTATATATAGCCTAAATTCACATAGCCCTCAAACATCCTGCCGCTGTCTGCTATGGCCGCCCGGAAGGCCTCAACCGCCTCGTCCAGCTTTCCCTCCTCCATGAGGGAAACTCCCCGGTTATACTGGGTATTGGCGCATTCGTCCTCTGTATCCCGCATCCTTTTCTGTTCGGCGATAAACTCTTCCGAACCCTGGGGGGTCTTCATAGTACACCTCATCTTATTCAGCAGCGTCCTTTTCAAATACCCGAAAAGAACGGAAACATCCTGTTAATCGTGGACCATAAACATGAAAAGAGGCCGCAGTCCCCCCGGACAGCGGCCCCTCCTGCTGTCAATCCGGCTGCACCCGAATCCTTACGGCAGCCAAAAGATTCCAATCCTAATGATCTTCGGTCTGACCTCTCCCCTTAAGACCGTACATGGTGCTGCTGCCCGTGGAAAAATAGATCAGCTTTTCCTCGTTTATCAGGGCAGTAGCGGCCTTTTTGATCATCCTGGCCTTGGCGTCGGGTATTACCTTCTGAACCGCCTTCTGGATATCGTTGAAATAAAACTTGCTTTTCTTACTTTTTTCAGCAAATGCCAGAATGGCCTCTTTTATGTCTTCCATCATGGTTCTCCTTGGATGGCCTCTGTCCGGGGAAAGCCCTCGCTCAGTAGGGCCCCTGGTCCCGGATCAGAGGCTCAATTAGCCGATCGTTTATTTGATCCCGCCAGCCGCCCTGGAAACCGCCCAGGCCGCCTCAGTGTACTTGAACTGGGTTGAGGTCCTGTAGGTATCGTACTGGAGCCGGTAGTCATCGATCAGGTGCTCGGTAAAGGGGAGATCGCATTTCTCGAAGAACCTCTCCCACCCTATCCTCTCGGCCCAATCACCTAACCTCTCGTACTTGTTGGCATCAGCGGCATAGGCATCTACTATCTTCTTTACCGTATCGCACACCTCGGGAAACCTCGGGAAGTTGTTGGGCAGGGCAGGGACAACCACCTTGGAGAACTTGGGCGGGGAGATCCGGTTGGAGACCTTTCCACCGGCCATGATGGTCACACAGTCTCCCTCAAAGTCTGAGAGGGGAAGGGCCATGCACATGGTGTAGCAGTTACCGCAGAACATGCAGCGTTCCTGCTTGATCTTCACCGACTTTTTTCCATCTTCCGTCTTGGTGGGTGATATGGCCGCCGTGGGACAGGCCGCGATCACCAGAGGGATTTCGCAGTACTGATCAAGGACCTCGTTGTCAACGATGGGCGGCTTCCTGTGGTAACCCAGAAGTGCTATGTCAGAACAGTGCACCGCCCCGCACATGTTGAGACAGCATGCCATGGATATCCTCACCTGGGCCGGAAGGCTCATACCCTGGAAGTAGTCGAACAGGTCATCCAGCACGGACTTCACCATGGACGAGGCGTCGGTGGCAGGGGTGTGACAGTGGATGTAGCCCTGGGTGTGCACTATGTTGGTAACCCCGGCCCCGGTCCCGCCTATGGGAAACTTGTAGCTGCCGGATACATGCTTGCGGGATTCAAGGTCCTTTTTCAGGGCCTCCATCTTGTCCTGGCTGTCCACCATGAACTCGATGTTGTTGCGTGTTGTGAAACGCACAAATCCGTCGCAGTGCTTATCCGCTATCTCGCAGATCTCACGGACATGCTCAACGGTCATAAAGCGGCAGCCCCCGCAACGGACGGTGAACACCTTGTCTCCATTCTCGGCCACATGCACGAGGACGCCCGGCTCCAGGATCTCGTGGTAGTCCCACTTGCCGTAGTTCTTCTGTATGACAGGAGGGAAGTACTGCCAGAAATGCCTGGGACCCAGGTCCGTCAGCCTGTTCTCCATGGGTTTATCCGGGTTAAACAGTCCTAATCTTTCAGTAGATAATGCCATTATTATTCCCTCCTATCTCGCATGTCTGGATCGGTAGTCATTGATGTCACGGTCCCATCCGCCGGGCACGTCTTCCTCTTTCCAGAAGATGTACGGGTTGCTCCGGGGTTCTTTCACCATCTGCGGCATTGGCGGGATCTCTAAGACCTCCAACAGTTTGCTGACACCCTGGCGCTGGATAAGCTCGCCCAGGCGTTCCCGGTTCTTGCCCTCTTCCGGCCACCACTCCCAGATCTTTTCCACGATCTCTTTGATGTTTTCGTAAGGTGGCTCACACTCCATGAAAGGAATGGTCAGGAGGGACATCTGTGCCCCGTCAAGGATCGGGGCCTTGGCGCCGAACAGTATGCTGACGCCGGTCTCCACGCCCGGTTTCAGGGCCCTTGGCATGACGTTGATGCAGTGCATGCAGCGGGTGCACTCTTTGTCATCTATCATAAGCTTTCCATCCTCCATCCACATGCACTTGGTGGGACAGACGTTGATGACCTCTTTCTTGATATCGAACTTGCCCCAGTCTTTGCCCGCATGGGCCCCGGCGTTGGGCGCTATCTCGCCGCCGATATAGGCCTGAACCGCCTCCTGATCGATCCGGATATTGTCCTTCCATGTGCCGATGAACGACATGTCTGACCGGGCTATGGAAGCCACGCAACCGTTGGGGCAACCGTCGAATTTGAACTTGAATTTATACGGAAAGGCGGGACGATGGAGTTCATCCTGGTAGTAATGGGTCAATTCGTAGCACATATCCTGTGTATCGATGCAGGACCACTCACAGCGAGCCTTACCTATGCAGCAGGCAGGAGTACGCAGGTTGGATCCGGAGCCGCCCAGGTCCTGCTGAAGCACATGGCCCAATTCGTAGAAAATCGGCTCAAGCTGCTCGGTAAAGGTCCCGATGCAGATAATATCCCCGGTGGAGCCGTGCATATTCATCATTCCACTGCCCCTGTACTCCCAGAGATCGCATATACACCTCAGATAATCGCTGGAGTAAAACTTGCTGGCCGGCTGGTTTATGCGCATGGTGTGAAAGTGGGCGATTGAGGGAAATTTTTCAGGCAGATCCGAATACCGGCCGATAACACCGCCCCCGTAACCGAAAACACCGACGATACCGCCATGCTTCCAGTGGGTCTCGCCCTCATCAAAGGAGACCTGGAGCTGTCCCATCATGTCCTCGACCACGTCCCTCTCGATCAGCATCCGGTCGTCGGAAAGTTTCCTCCGGTGAAGGGCCTCTCTCTTACAGTCAGCCACAAAGCTGGGCCACGGACCTTTTTCCAGTTCCTCCAGGTCGGGGATATCATGCTTGCACTTGAATCCCTTCAGCTCCTCTTCCGTGTAGTTGTTCAACTCGTCATCTGTATAGATGCGAAGTTCGTCATATTTCAACACTTTTTGTTCTTCATTTGGTTCAAAAGCCATTATGTACGCCTCCTTTTGCTATTTGCGAAAAAGTATATTTTTAAGGAGCAAGCCTTAAAAAATATTATATACCTGATCTTCACCTCCTCCCTTGAATCGTTAACAGATCAAAATAGATCCCTATGGTCTCTTACCACTGTCAATCTCCCCTGATCTTATAGAGTTACCCTGCTTGAGCAGTGCTTGAGCAGTGCTTGAGCAGGGCCTGAGCAGGGGAAGTATTTGTGAAAATTTTAATTAGCCACCTTTTCAGATACTTAAATCCCAGCTTATAATAAAAGGTCTTACAGGATGTCAACAAAAAAACCAGGGAGCAGGGTAACTTTTTTTGTTGACAATCCCCCTGGTCCATGGTCCTAATTTCAGGAAAATCGCCCACACACAACCGGTTATTCCTGAAGGAGAAAACCTAAACCATCATGCACCCCCGTGTTGTCATCGCCGGCCTCAAGGGAGGTTCGGGAAAGACCCTGATTTCCCTGGGGCTTGTTTCCGCCTGGCGGAAAAAGGGCTACCGGGTCGCCCCCTTTAAAAAGGGGCCCGATTTCATAGACGCCGGTTGGCTGACCTTTGCAGGACATCGGCCTTGCTATAACCTGGACCCTTTCCTGATGAATCAGACCCAGATCCTCGGGTCCTTCCTCCATCGTTCAGACGGGATGGACATATCACTTATAGAGGGAAACCGGGGGCTCTATGACGGTCTTGACGTGAACGGCTGCTGCAGCACTGCCGAGCTTTCCAAGCTCCTTAAGGCACCCGTTCTCCTCATCGTGGACGTGACAATGTCCACCCGGACAATAGCGGCCATCACCAAGGGTTGCCAGGTCTTTGATCCTGATCTGGATATGGCGGGCGTTATCCTGAACAGGGTGGCCAACCAGAGGCAGGAGGGTTTGATAAGGACCGCTGTTGAAAAGTACTGTGACCTACCTGTGGTAGGGGCCATCCCCAGGCTCAGGGAAAACCCCTTCCCCGAAAGGCATATGGGCCTGGTTCCACACCAGGAGACAGAACGCGCCGCCAAGGCCGTTTCATGGGCCGAAAAAATAGTCAGTGAACACATCCATCTGGATCAGATCTGGAAAATTGCCCATGGGGCTGGGCCTGTCCAGGCGGTCTCCGGGGGTCTCCTCCCGGAATCAATCATACCCCCTGGCCATGCCTCCCCACGGATCGGCTTTTTGAAGGACAGGGCCTTCTGGTTTTACTACCCGGAAAACTTGGAGTACCTGGAACGACTGGGGGCTGTTCTGGTTCAGATTGATTCCATTTCAGACAGGGCCCTTCCATCTCTGGACGCCCTCTACATCGGAGGAGGATTTCCAGAGACCCAGGCCCAGGCCTTAGCCGACAATGAGGGCTTCAGAGAGTCCCTGAGGGAGGCCGTTGAGGAGGGGCTGCCCGTATACGCCGAGTGCGGGGGGTTCATGTACCTGGGAAAACGGCTCCTGATGAATAACAGGTCCTACCCCATGGTCGGGGCCCTGCCGCTGGAATTCATCCTTCAAAAAAAGCCTCAGGGTCACGGGTACACCGTCCTGGAGGTTATCGGTCAGAACCCCTACTATCCCCTGGGCCAACTCCTCAGGGGGCACGAGTTCCACTACTCCAGGGCCGTAGCCTCCGAAGATAGGAACCGGGAGTTCGTCTTCAGGGTTAACCGCGGACATGGTATCGATGGCCTGCGAGACGGTCTCTGCCGAAAAAAGCTCCTGGCCTCCTATACCCACGTGCATGCGGCAGGAAATCCCGCATGGGCCAGGAGTCTTTTAAGAGCGGCCGTTGAGTACGGGAAAAGGGAATGATTTTTTCGAAAAAATTGAAAAAGAATGTTTGACAATAGAAAAAACGGAGATTATATTAAAAAACTTGATTCTATTTTTGTAGAAGCACCAGGGTTTCAGGGAACTAACTTCCCGCGGGCACAGGGGGACATTCACGCAACAGA